>CAYSNA010000115.1:0-13536 GCA_964432185.1 uncultured Cytophagia bacterium | reverse complement strand
GGCGAGACGCTTATCAAAAGCTGGGGGCGCGGATACAATGCGGCCGGCGCGTTGACGGTGCGCCAGGCGGCGGAAGCGCTGCGCCGCTGCATGTTTTACCTGGGCAATGACACGGGTACCATGCACCTTGCGGCTTCGATGAAAACGCCGTGCGCAGCGATTTTTTCGGCGCGCGATAACGAGGGGAAATGGCATCCCTACGGCAGCGGCCATCTGGTGTTTCGCGAGCGAATCCACTGCCAGGGCTGTATGCTGGAGTATTGTGATCATAAATCCTGCCTGAAAAGAATTAAACCGCTCACTGTTTTCCGCGCTATTGAACACCATTTTTCCGACATTTTAAAAACACAACCACATGATTAAATCCTATTTCCTGTCCAAGGTCAGGAGCATTCGCGCGGATCAAAATCGCCGCATTTTTGTTAACGGAGCGGTCGGCTCGTTTCTCATCAAAATTGCCGGCGCCGGATTGCTGTTTGCGGTGCAGGTTATTCTGGCCCGCTTGTGCGGCGCCGAACAGTATGGCTTTTACGCCTACGCGCTGAGCTGGTTGACCATTTTAACGATCATCGCCAAACTCGGATTTGATACATCGCTGCTGCGATTTATCCCCGAATACCTTGTCAAGCAGGACTGGGGGAGAGCGCGCGGCATCATTCGCTCCTCCCTTATGAGCACGGGTATCGTTTCTGTTGTGCTGGCGCTGCTGGGCAACCTGGCGATTTATTTTGCCGGCGATCTTGTCCGCCGCGAATGGATCGCGCCGTTACGGATCATGCTTTTGGTTCTGCCGTTTTACACGGTGACCGGAGTGCGCCAGGCTGCGCTGCGCGGATTTAAAAACGTCGTGCAGGCGGAGCTGCCGGAAAGTGTGGTGCGGCCAATTTTCCTGGCGCTCTGCGCTGTTATGTTCTATAATATGATGGGACAACTCGATGCGGCGACGGCGTGGATCAGCCAACTGGTGGCCGTGATTGTTGCTTTTGTCCTTGGAACACTATTGCTGGTACGGCGAATGCGAAGAACAATTGCTGAACGCGCCACACGCTTTGAACATCGATTGTGGTTTTCAGCATCTCTTCCCATGTTGTTGATAAGTAGTATGGATGTCATTCTTAATCAGGCGTCGATCATTATTTTAGGTTTTTTTCGACCATCCGAGGAAATCGCTGTATTTTCCGCTGCCTGGCGAATCGTTTTATTGGCCACTTTTATTTTGATGGCGATCAATTCCATCGCTGCACCCATGATCAGCGAGTTGTTTCATTCCGGCAAACAAAAAGAATTACAGATTCTTCTCGGATTTTCAGCAAAAGGTATTGCTGTGTTTACGTTCGTTACAACGATATTTCTTGTTGCCTTTGGACGCTATTTTCTCCAACTATTTGGTCAAGAGTTTGTGCAGGCGCACCCGCTTTTGTTAATTTTATTGATTGGACAAACGATCAAAACATTGATGGGACCGGCCTCGTTTCTACTCAATTTGACTGGCCATCATAACTTGATCGCAAAAATTATGTCGATCGCTGTTTTCGTATCACTCCTGCTCAACTTTTTACTCATTCCAAAGCTGGGTGCTTTGGGTGCGGCTATCGCCTCGAGTCTCACGGTCATATTGTGGAATGTGACGCTGGTAATCTTTGATCGAATGGTTGTCAAGCTTGATCCTTCGATATTCTATCTTTTTCGCACGAAAAGTGACACTCGTTAATGTGAGTTGAATATAACATCGTACATCAATTTCGACTTTTCATTATTACCTGAACAATGTCAACAGTCGTTTAAACAAAACAAGATGTGAAAATAATTTGTCTGACGTTACCAAACATCCATTGCGCCTGGCTTTTGTCACGCCACATTATCCACCATCGCGCGGCTACGGCGGCGTGACCGAGGCGAGCTATCGGTTGTCCCGCGCCATTGCCGATCTCGGCGTGCACGTCAACATCATCACAAGCGACGCCGAACTGGGCGGTCGTGTACCTTTCTCAAAATTCCGCAGCGAAGAAAAAGAAAATTTACATATTTATCCTTATAATTATTTTATCGGCCGAAAAAGTGCGCCATCGATCACCGGTTTTCGAACAATTTATGACGTTGTTCGGGACAGCGATATTGTCTACTTGAACGGCATTTACGCCTATCCGGTGACGGTCGGCGCATGGGCTGCGCAGCGTTATAAAAAGCCCTACATCGTCGCGCTGCGCAACGGACTTGATCCGTTCATGTATCAAATCCGCCGGCGCAAAAAAAAACTCGGCTTTAAAATCTATGTGTCTCCTGTTTTACGAAAGGCGGCGGTGCTGCATGCTACGGCCGAACAGGAGGTGCGGCACGCTAAAGCTTTTGGCGTGAACGGAAAGTTTGTGGTCATTCCGAATGGGGTGAATTCCATCAACATCGATCCCGATCAATCCGTGCCGGATCCGGCCGCCGAATGGCCGCAACTTGAAGGCAAACGTGTGGTGCTGTTTCTGTCGCGCCTCAGTCCGCAAAAAGGTTTGGACATGCTCATCCCGGCCTGGGCGCAGGTGAGCCGGAAACATCGCGATGCCATTCTCGTCATCGCCGGTCCGGATTATCAGGGCCATGAGATCGAGGTCAGGAACATGGTTGAACGCTATCAAGTCAAAGAGTCGGTTCTTTTCACCGGCGAAGTGAATGGTGAACGAAAATGGGCGCTTTATAAAAAGGCGTCACTTTTTGTGCTGCCGTCCCATTCGGAAAATTTCGGCAATGTGATTGCCGAAGCGCTCGCGTTTCATCTGCCGGTGTTGACGACCACGGCGACGCCGTGGGAGGCGATCAATGATTACGACTGCGGCCGTTGTGTTGCTCCACAACAGGATGCCGTGCAGGAAGCCCTTGCCACTCTGCTGCAAAAATCTCCAGCCGAGCTGGAACACATGGGACAAAACGCGCGCGTGCTTTTAGAGACGATGAACACCTGGGAACAATCCGCGCATGAATTTGTGCAGATGCTGCACGGGATACTCGGATGAACAAACCGACGATTCTGATGAATGATTATGGCGGTTATGCCTTTCCAATCGAATTGGCTTTGGCGCTGGCACAACGTGGTTACGCGGTCACGCATGTCTACACTTCCGCCAGCGGCAGTCCGGCCGGCTTCATCCCTCAGAATGTGACCAATTTCGAATCCATCAACATCGACATGCCGCGCGTGCGAAAGAGCCGTTTTGTGCAACGTTGGAAGAGTGAACGTTTTTACGGTCAGCAGGTCGCAGACATCATTCGCCGGCGCAAACCGGATATTGTGCTGTCGGCCAATACCCCGCTCGACGCGCAGGCGAAAATCCAAAAAGCTTGTCGTTCCATCCATGGCCATTTTATTTTCTGGTTACAGGATTTCCTCGGCATCGCCGCGTCCAGTGTGCTGTCGCAAAAGCTGGGGTGGGTTGGCCGGCTCATCGGCTTGTACTACCAACAACTGGAAAAAAAACTGCTGCGCCGTTCCGTGCAAATCATCGGAATTACCGATGCCTTTACTGCAATTTTGCAAAAATGGCGTATAGATAAAAAGATGGTCGTCATCCCCAACTGGGCGCCGCTTGACAGTTTGCCGGTGCGCACCAAGGTAAATGATTTTTCGATCGAACACGGCTTGTCGGATAAGTTTGTCGTGCTTTACGCCGGCACCATGGGAATGAAACAGAATCCCGCGATTGTTGTACAGGCGGCGGAAGAGTTGAGGGCGCATACGGACATTGTGTTTGTGGTGATGTCCGATGGCGTGGGGATGGACTTTTTGAAACGCGAAAAATCCGAAAAAAACTTGGGTAATCTCGTGCTACTGCCGCTGCAACCTTTTGAGCGTCTGCCCGATTGTCTGGCTTCAGCCGATCTCGGCCTGGTGCTGCTCGATGCGGATGCCGGCACCTATTGCGTGCCGTCCAAAGTGTGGTCGATTTATTGTTCCGCCCGACCGGCGCTTCTGGTCGTGCCGAAAAAAAATCTGGCCGCCCAGGTGACGCTACAGTATAAAGCCGGAGTTGTTTTAGAGCCGGAGAACGCCGGTGATCTCGCTGCGACAATTTTACGATTACTGCGGGATAGCGACGAACGATTGATGATGGGACAAAACGGTCGTGCCTATGCAGAACGTTTTTTTCAAATCGAAAAAATTACTGATCAATTTGAACAGATTTTACTCAAGGCTGTAGCACAACAGGATAAGGGGATATAAATGCTGCGTGAACGAAATGGCATGATCAACATCGTCTGGCGGCTCTTTGACCAGTTCTTTCTCATTTTCTGTTTTACTGTTGCCTATTATATTCGTTTTGCCTTTTTCCCGGTGTTGCCGCAGATCGAATCGATTCCAACGCTGCGGGTTTATCTGCCCAATATTGTGCTGTTGTCGTTCCTCTGGCAAATCGTCGCCGAGCTGCTCGGTTTGTACAAATCAAAGCGCATCGAATCGCCGTGGACAGATTGGCGGAACATCGCCTACGCCCTGACGCTGACTGTTTTCCTCTACACCTCCGTCGGTTTTATTACAAAATCATTTGATGTCTCGCGGTTGCTGCTCATCCTGTTTACGCCGTTTGCGTTTGTCGTTATTGGCGGATGGCATTTTGCTTTTCGCCTGTTTCTGTCGAATGTTCGCGCCAAGGGCTTCAACCAACGGCATGTCCTGATTATTGGCGCCGGACCAACCGGTCGTCGGTTTGCCTATGAAATCTCGACGCATCGGGAAACCGGTTATCGCGTCGTCGGTTTTCTTGATGACCAGGTGACCGAACTTGAAGATTCGCCGCATAAAATTCTCGGCAAAGTATCCGATATTTCCAGCATCGCCGAAAAACATCTGATCGATCGCGTCGTGGTGGCGCTGGGCATGAAAGACTCGAACCACATCCATGATGTTGTCAAAGAATGCGAGTACATGGGTATTGAGGTGAATATCATTCCCGATCTCTTTCAGTTCATTCATCCAAAGGCCAAAGTGCTGAATTTGAACGGCATTCCGCTCATCGGCGTGCGCCCTAATCCAGTGGACACCTGGCAGTATGTCTATTTAAAAAGAATTTTTGATATTGTTTTCAGCTCCTCCATTCTGGTTTTTATCAGCCCGTTGTTCTTTTTTATTATGCTGATGATCAAGCTGACGTCGCGCGGTCCGGTGTTTTTTGTGCAGAAACGGTTGGGCACGCACGGGCGGCCATTTCGTTTGTATAAATTCCGCACCATGCGTCTGGCGGAAGCCAGGGAAAGCGATACCAAGTGGACGACAAAAAACGATGCCCGCGTCACCGGGATCGGCGCATTTTTGCGCGCCACCTCTCTTGATGAGCTGCCGCAGTTCTGGAATATTTTACGCGGGGATATGAGCGTTGTCGGCCCGCGGCCGGAGCGACCGCATTTCGCCAAAATGTTCCGCGAAGACATTCCCGCTTATATGATTCGGCATCAGGTCAAGACCGGCCTCACCGGCTGGGCGCAGGTGAACGGCTTGCGCGGCGATACCTCCATTGAAAAACGCATCGAATTTGATCTTTACTATATCGAAAACTGGTCTTTTTCATTTGATTTGCGTATAATCCTCATGACGATTTTCAAAGGATTTGTGAATCAGAATGCTTATTAAAACCATTGTTATCTTCCTCGTTCTTTTAACTTTTGCGTTGAGCGCACAAACCATTCGGCCGAATCACTGGCTGGATGATGAGCTGCGCTACTATTGGTTTCGCGGCCAATTATGGAATTTGTCTCCCGTGCAGCGGCCATATACTGCGCACGAAATTGTGGCGGCCATGGATACCTTGCCGGGCATATCCGGCGATCCTGCTTTGACTCTGCTGAAAAAAATGCCGTCGTCGGCCCGTCCGGAAACCGCGCTGGCCTGGGTGCAACTGGATAACGCCTTTGTAGATGCACCCGAAAGCGAGCCGTTGCAGTCCGTTCAGCGCGCTACCCTGGGCGCGCAGCTCTTGCCGCGAGCGAGTTTTTATACCACGTTTTATATCGATAACCAACTCGATGCCGACTCGGCCTATGTTGGCAAACGGCAAAGCGGACTTGGGGCTTATATGGAGCAAGCCTATCTGCTGTTTGATTTTAAAAAGTTCCGAGCCAAATTCGGCCGCGATTTCCTCGTATGGGGACCGGGTCTGGATGCGGCACTGCACCTGTCCGATGCGTCGCGTCCGATGGATCACCTCTATCTGTTTTGGGCGAACCGCTGGATCTCGCTGTCCTATTTTACCGGCTCGCTGGATCGGACCGAGTATCCGATTAAAAATGAGGCATCGGTGCAGAATCGCTATATTTCCGGCCATCGAATTGAAATGCGTCCGTGGCGATTTTTGCGGCTCGGTTTGAGTGAAACCGCGCTGTTCGGCGGCCCGCACGCGGGACTCGATTTCGCGTTGATCAATCCGGTGATTTTTTATACCGGCGTGCAGGCCAACGGCCCGCAAACGGCCAACGTGCTCGGCAGCCTCGATGCCGTTTACATGCCGGTGCAGAACGTGTCAGTGTACGGCAGTTTTTTGCTCGATGATATTCAGATTGAAAATGAAACCAAAGACGATCAGGAACCCGCTTCGATCGGTTTTTTGGCCGGCCTGAACTGGGCTGATCCGTTTGATTTGTCCGGTCTGGATCTGTTCGGCGAATATACCCGCGTTACCAATCGAACCTACAATGGCCAGGGCGGCATGTGGGAAAAGTACCTGCACCGCGATGTGCCCATCGGCCATTTCCTCGGCAATGATTTTGACCGTGTTCTGGCCGGATTTCGTTATCGCCCCATGCCGACGCTTCGATTCTCCCTCATCTATGAATCGCGCCGCAGGGGAGAAGGGCGCGTGCAGGATCCCTTTACAACGCCGTGGCGAAATATTATGGATGGTGAAAAGTATCGTGAACCCTTCCCAACAGGTATTGTTGAATCAGGCACGAATTTACGACTAATGATTCGATGGCAACCCAAATTATGGATATATAGTAATCTTCAAGTGTCCTATTGGAAAATTGATAATGTCAATCACCAGTTCGGAAAGAAGAATGATGACTTGGAAATCCGTCTGAGCCTGACATGCGAATTCATCAAAACAGTTTGGCTTGATTAACGCTAAAAGAATAGAGCAGGGAAACCAGTGCACTCTAAAACGTCCAAACCGACCGAACATGAAATCAAGTTTTGGTATAACGATAAATATCAAAAAGAAGGTGCCGAAACGATGCGGCCGTTTGAAGCCTATCCGATATTTTTAAAATATCTTGGCGTCAAACCCGGAGGCGCCTTGCTTGATGTCAGTTGCGGTACCGGCTATCTGCTCAAGGCAGCCGCCGATCTTGCTCTAGAAACAAGCGGGATTGATATTTCTGAACGGGCTGTCGAAATTGCCAGGCGAACATCCCCCTTGTCTGACATTCGTGTTGGGCGTGGCGAGGAGCTGCCGTTTCCGGATCAATGTTTTGATTATATCACGTGCTTGGGAGCTCTGGAACATTTTTTGGATATCGATAAAGGATTGCAAGAGATGCAAAGGGTGGCTAAACCTGATGCACTTTTTTGCATTATGGTGCCGAATGTAAATTACTTTTTTGCACAATTTAGACCGGCGCTTGGCACCGAACAACAAGATATAAATGAGCACCTTTTGTCGTTAAAAGAATGGAAAAATATTCTACTTAAACACGAGTTTGATATTATCAACATTTACGATGATGAATGGTTTTACCAACAAAGCCGTTTGTTCACGTTATCATCCCCGTCACGATTTATAAAACAATTTTTATTCAAGTTGATCTGGCCATTTTTGCCGATACAGTATACTTATCAATTTGTCTTTATCTTAAAAATGAAATCAAAATAGCGGATTCTCCGGGAGCTGTTGATAAATAGATTGTTGGTCGAGGTTTGTCTGATTTATTTCCCGGTGTCGTATCAAGCTCAAAGTATAAAAGTTGATGGTTTCTTTATGTTATGATGAGAACAGATTTGAAATCGATACCATTTGATATTTGTGTGTTAACCGCGGCGAATGAGGTGCAGGCGCATGGCTATGACCAACACATTCTCTGGCGGCGGCACCAGCCGTTGCTGGCGCAAACGGACGTCAAGGTCATTGCCGATCCGGACGGAAAGCGCATCGGTTCCGGCGGCAGCACGTTTTATGTGCTGAGTGAACTGTACGCCGAGTACGGTGAGGCGCTATTGTCGAAAAGGACGCTGATTTTGCACAGTGGCGGTGACAGTCGGCGTTTGCCCGCCTACTCCGCCGTCGGCAAATTATTTATGCCGTTGCCGACGGACGACCATCGCACGCTTTTTGATGTGATGATCGAAAATTATGCGACCTTGCCCAATCCTGGCGGGGGACAGGTCATTATCGCCAGCGGCGATGTGCTGTTAAATTTTGACCCGACGTTTATTGATTTTTCGCCAACCGGTATCACTGGCGTGGCTTTTCCGGACAATCCGTCGGAGGGCGAATTTTTTGGCGTCTATGTCGTCGATAATCCGCAGACCAGTTGCGTTCCGGCTGTTGATATTCTGCAAAAGCCCGGGCTGGATGAGCTGGCCGAGCATGGCGCGATTGATGTCTCCAATCGAATCTGGATCGATAGCGGCATTCTGCATCTGGCGCCGGATGCCGTGAAAACCTGGCTGCGCTGTCAAGAATTGATGGACGCGGCCCGCCGCGGCGAAATCAATGTTAATCTCTACCACGACATTCTCTACGCCGCACACGGCAAACTCGACATGGCCGATGCCGACGTGCTCGCTGAATCATCAGTCTATGTGAACTGTCTGCCGTATTGCGGTTTTTATCACATCGGCAAAAGCACGGATGTGCTGCAAAATTTTTACGCGCTGACACACGCGTCTGTCCGCTATCATTTCCAAAATGGCGTGCGCTCTAATGCGGCGCAGGTCCCGGAATTAAAATCCGCCTGGATTTACAATTCGCTGATTGAATCCAAACGAGTTTCCGTGCACAGCCCCTGTTTGCTTGAGGGGTGTTTTATCGACGGTGACCTCTCGCTCGCAGGTGACAATATTGTGACCAATGTCCCTCAGGGGACCGGCGCCTTCGTTTTATCAAAAGGATTGTGCTTAAATGTACTGCCCCTGAAAGATGACCGCTGGGTGGCCGTTTTATATGGGTTGAACGATACGTTCAAAAATCCGTACACGACGTTTTTAAATATGCCGTTTATTGAGATGGTTCACGAGAAAAACATTGTGGATGCCGAATTATGGGAAGGCGAGGACAGAGATATCTGGACGGCCAGACTTTTCCCCTGTTCGAAATCCCCGGCTAATGCTGTGGCGTCTGTTCTTGAACTTCAACATAATGATGATATTCGTCAATGGCGAACGAGCGAGCGTTTGTCGATGGCCGACATTCTTCGGTCCGTTGACCATAACAGACTTTTGCACAATCACGCTGATATTCGTGCGAAAAGTCAATTTTTAACATTGAGCCACCATATCGAAGACAGCGACTTTTGTTTTTCCGAGCTGCAGCACTGTATTCACACCGAGGAAGAGAAAAAATCCGCGATCGTGCAACTTGAAACCGTGCTGAAGAAAAGTCACGATCATCTTCTCCTCAAGGCGCGGACGCTGTTTTGGCTGGCGCAACTGCACGAACCGGAACATGCCGAAGCCAGGTTTGAAGCGTCATTTGCCGCGATCCGGCAGGCTGTCGCCGCTGGTTTTTCGGATCTGTCAAAAAAGAGTGGTATGGACTCGTTCGGCATCCGCTCCGATGAGGTGGTGTGGACCATGCTGCCGGCTCGTCTCGATTTTGCCGGCGGCTGGACCGATACGCCGCCTGTCTGTTTGGAACGCGGTGGCCACGTGCTCAACGCATCGGTCACGCTGAACGGGCAGTATCCGATCCAGGTGATCGGCAAAATTATTCCCAATACGTTTTCCATTGGAATAAATTCGATCGATCTGGGACAACGCACGACCATCTACAGTTTTGATGAATTGCGTCGTTTTAACAATCCGGCGGATTGGCTCTCCTTGCCCAAAGCCGCTTTTTACGCCGCAGGGATTTTCGATGATCGCGCAACCGATCTGCAATCCATTCTAAAAAAGTTTGGCGGCGGCATCGACCTGACACTGTTTAGCGCCCTGCCTGCCGGTTCCGGTTTGGGAACGTCGAGCATCCTCGGCGCCGGTATCATCGCCACAATTTCGCGCATGATGGGCGTGACCTTGAGCCGCGATGAGCTCTACGCGCGCACCAGCAATCTCGAACAACTGATGACCACCGGCGGCGGCTGGCAGGATCAGATCGGCGGCATTGCCGGCGGCGTCAAGCTGATTTCCACACACCCCGGATACGATCAAACACCGCAACTGGCCTGGACCACGCTCAAACAACCGGGAATGGACATTGGTGATTTTTATCTGCTTTACTACACCGGCATTCGGCGTATGGCGAAAAATCTTTTGCGGCAGGTTGTCGGACGATACCTGAATCGCGACGCCGGTGCACTGGACGCCCTGACGCAGCTCTCGCAACTGGCTGTTGATATGAAAGATGATCTCGATCATCGCCGGCTCGAATCCTTTGGAGGCAAAATCCATACGGCATGGACATTAAACACGTCTCTCGATGCCGGCCAAACGACGCCGGACATTGACCACGTTCTGGCGAGAATAGACGATTACATTTTTGGCGCCAAATTGCTCGGCGCCGGCGGCGGCGGTTTCCTCTTCATCGCGGCAAAAGATAAGGAGGCGACTCGACGAATTCGCCAGGAGCTCGCCGACAATCCGCCAAACAATCGCGCGCGTTTTTTCGATTTTGATATTGATCCGGGCGGCATGCGGATCAGCGTGCTGTAATCGTCCCTAAAGAAATATTCGCGAACCCGAAATTTCTTTGCAAAAAAAATGTTGCAATAGTTAGAAATTTTGGTACGAATAAATAAACTTTAACCTGGGGTTGGCCTATGGGACTCAACGAATCATCCATTCCTGATAAAACGTTGGAAGCGCTGGCGCGCAGTTTTTTCCGGGATTCGGTCAATTACGGTTTCAAAAAGATTGACTATCTGCGTTTCGTCAACGTACTGCTTGATATGGCCATGTCCAACAGCAAAGCGCTTGAGAAAAACGGACACACTGTCAATATCGCCAAGAATGAGACACTCAAAGAAAGTGCCGGGCTGCCTTTGGTCAGCGAACGGCTGGTTATCCGCAGTTATAAATCCCGCGATAAAAAAATATTACACGAGTGGCTGTCGGATGATGACGGCCGACACTTTTTGCTTTCCAGAACGACCGCCAAAACCATTCAACTTGATAAATTCCTCAATGACAAATCATGTCTTGTCGGCATGATCACCTTGCCGGACGATACACCCATCGGCGCCATGGCCTATTGTGATGTCAACAAGGAACAGTCTCGCGCCGAACTGCGCAAAATTATTGGTGATAAATCAAAACGCGAAATGGGATACGCCAAAGAAGCGACGCAAATGTGGATACAATACGGCATAAAAACGCTTGGATTGAGAAAGATTTATCTCAGCACGTTGAACAATAATATTCGCAATATCAAACTGAATGAGGAACTCGGTTTTCAGGTGGAAGGTATCTTGCGCAATGAAGTTTATTTTGATAACAATTTTCACGATGTGTTGCGAATGGGCATGTTTGTCGATTAGGCAAAATATTTTCAATTTTCAGGCCCGTTGCCGTATGGTGACGGGCCTTTTTTATTGCCTTTCAAAGTGAAAGATTTTATCTTCTGCACGGTTTGACTAACACGGGAATGAACTATGAAATGCCATAAATGCGGCTATGTTATTGAGATTGAGCCGGGACGAAAAATATTCCGCCAGGATACCTGTCCCACGTGCGAAGTGTATCTGCGCTGTTGTTTGAATTGTCAATTGTATGATCCGGTGGCATGGAAGGAATGCCGAGAACCGCAAGCCGAGCGCGTCAATGATAAAGAAATGGCTAATTTTTGTGAATATTTTACCCCGGCTGACGACAATAAAGTTTCCGGCATGCACCGAGCGGATGATGCACGAAAAAAGCTGGATGATTTGTTCAAGAATTTTCCATCAAACGGGTAGAGCGTTACCGGCTGAAGGCTTTTTTAAACAACTCATCCGAGTGATGCGGCAGATGCGTCATTTTTTCACCATACAGGAGCCGTATGTCGAATTGACCTTGCAGACCGACGAACGGCTCCATCTGCATCACGTCGTAACAGGCTCTGTACGAGTCGTAATCGCTTACGACAAAACAAGCAAAGAGCATCCAACCCTCTTCAGCCCAACTTGACGGCAGGCCGTACTCGGAGCCGTGAAAACCCCATTTAAACTCCGCCACGCCGGACCATTGTCGAACCAATCCCTCCAATAAAGTCCGCAATTCGTTTTTGACCTGTTCCTGCACTTCACTTTCAAGAGACATTAATTGCGCCCGACCGTTCGGGTGCCGACGAATCGCAACGAACATGCGTTGTATCGGCTCCTCCGGCGGTTTTTGTTTTTTCTTTTTGAATTTGTCGCGAATTGGCCGATAGTAGGGGATTTCATTTCGTTTGGTGAAAATCGTGTGCAAAATAGCCACTAACAAAAGCGCTAGCAGAATGGCGCTAATCAGTCCTACAATTTCCATCACTCATCCCTCAGATTAAATCGAACAGTTTGATCGCCATAAAGATAACGATTATAAACAAAACAATTCGAATAAATTTATCGCCCTTTTTAATGGAGAGCTTGGCGGCCCACCAGCCGCCAAGGGCGTTTCCGGCCGCCAGTGCCAGAGCCAGCGTATAACGAACATTGCCGGAGAGCATAAAAATGAGCAGCGCCGGGATAGTATAAATGAAAACGATAAAAACTTTGTGCATATTCACTTTTACAAGTTGAAAATGCAGAATGTGCGTGAACGCGGCCATGATAAAAAAACCGACGCCGGCCTGGATAAAGCCGCCGTAAAAGCCGATGCCCAACAGGGCCGGATAAATGAGCCACGACTGTTGTGTAGCACGATGGTTATTTAATTTTTTCGATTGCGGCACGAGCACCGCAACCATGACCAGAATAATGATGACGCCGAGTATTTTTTTGAATAACTGATCTTCGATCGAAACGGCGAACAACGCCCCGGCAATCGCGCCGGGTAATGTCCAGACTGCGTACTTGAGGACCTGCGGGAGGTCGTATTTTATTTCACCATGGAAAGAGGCAATGGCAAACAAGTTTTGAACAAAGAGCGCCACGCGATTAGTGCCGTTGGCTGTTGCGCCATCGAGTCCAAGAAAAATGAGTATCGGCATGGTGATGGTCGAACCGCCACCGGCGATGACGTTCATAAAACCGGCCAAGATACCGATGGTAAACAACGCGAGCCATTGCAATGGAACGGACATATCATTCACTTTTCGGGGCTGGTAAAGAAAAAGGTTTATGCGCTTTGCATAAACCTTGTTGCGGGAACGTGTGGGAATCGAACCCACCCAAGGCAGGAGCACTGCCTCGCAACGGTTTTGAAGACCGCGGGCACCACCAGATGCC
>CAYSNA010000114.1:0-13551 GCA_964432185.1 uncultured Cytophagia bacterium | reverse complement strand
GATAAAGTTGGATCGGCTGACGGGGTCCGCGGCCATGGGGGAGAAATACTGCGAGTCGTTATAGCCGCCCACAGCGACAAAGACTTTGACATTCGCCGCATGCGCCCGGGTGATCAAATCAACGACCGGATCGAGAAAATAGGTGGCGTGATTGACGGCGCCGGTCGCCGTTGGATAAACAAAGGCGTGTAGCAGGTGCGTCACCTTGTCCATGGGGATATCTTCGGGATGATAGGCAAAGACACGCCAGGCGGTGTAATAACCGGCGACAACGGGATCGGCTTTTAACGGTGGGCGGAATAGGAACACTAATATTAGAATGACCAGGATGCGAACACTTTTGAACATGAACTCCTCAATCCAACGTTGCTAACGTTTTAAGCAATGGTGTTAAAAGATCAAACGCTCTTTCGTGGCGCAGAGAGAAAACATGACACGGGGATTCACTGAGCAACACCGAGATTCACGGAAAAAACCTTTGTGGTTCTCCGTGTTCCTCCGTGCGTCTCCGTGTCAAAAGTTGTAGCAGGATGGGTCGATGACCCATCCTACGTGGAGATTTATTTCATAAGAATCATTTTGTGAATTTTGCTGAAATCACCGGCGGTAATGCGATACATGTAGATTCCGGTGGAGACTTTGGAACCGAAATCGTTTGTCGCATCCCAGACCACCGAGTGCGCGCCGGCTTGAATGTTATCATGAACGAGCCGTTTCACACGATTGCCGAGGATGTCGTAGATATCGATGGTGACGTAGCTGTCTTTCGGCAAGTCGTATTTAATCGTCGTCGTCGGGTTGAACGGATTCGGATAGTTCTGATACAGCGCGAACTCTTTTGGAATCACGTTCGTTTCGACGGAAGACATGACGGTTGTGACAATCGTACCGAGCTCTTCGGTCTGACCATCAAGAGAGACCACTTCCAGCATGTACCAATATTTGCCGGCTGATGGCGGCGTATCGAGATAATGGTAGACAACGTCATCTGTTTCACCGGCGCTCTTGATCACATCAGCATTCACCTTGGTATATTCCTTGTCGCCATCGGCTTTGCGATAGAGATTATACCCGGCGGTATTGTCCTCGGATTCAACAGACCATGACACGTCCACCTGACCGTCTTTTTCAACGGCGGCAAAAGAGGTGAGATTGACGCTGATTGGATCCTGATCCGTAACCGGAATGTTGTTGAGCTGGATGACCGGATCGCCGGGATCCAAGTCAAAGGTGAAATAGTACGGATTCGACGTGCACGTATAATCGGGTAATTTTCGACCGGACAATGTTAAGTCCGGATTTTCGCCCAGAATATAGGGATTACCCAAACCGGTCGGATCCAGGGCCGGTGAGCCGGCATCACAGATTGAACTTAAATTCCAGCCTTCGGGCGGCGTATACGTCATGGTGTATGTACCGGCCATGGTGACGTAAAACTCAAAGTATCCTTTTGAGCCGTCCTCGGCAATGATGACTTGCGCGCCGGCCGGACCACCTGTGACCGTGATATATCCGCCGGAGATGATGAGACCCGTGTTTTCATCATAAATCCAGCCGGAGGGGTAGTATTTGCCATCATCGGCATCGGAATCGTCATCAACACCATCACCGTCGGTATCCTTCATAATGCGGATTTTGTAATCTTCAACTTCACCGTCGATGACATGCGACCATGCCGGCACATTGCCTTGAGTGGACAACCGCAGACGCATATAGGTATCAAAATAGGTTGCGCTTTCAAGCGCCGGGATGTCGTCTGAAATATCAACGAGCACCGAGTTATTGCCTGGTGACAGTTCGAGACCGGAAACCACATGTTCATCAAGACGTTCGGTGTTCAACACTGTCGTATTTCGAACCCAGCCGTTAATGCCGTTGTAATCGATAAAAACATCGAGATAGGCCGGCAGACCCGTCGGATTGTTGAGATTGACGGTCATCATCGTCGGTCTTCCCTGCACGAATTTCGGCAGACCGCCATTTGTCGCCAGGAAGGTGGCGCCGTTTTCATCATCGCCGGGATCGACGTCGCCGATATCTGCCGTCGTTTCGGTATCGTCACCATCTGCCGCTTCAGAGTCGTGTCCATCCGGATCGGCATCGACGCTGGCGCCAAGCGAGAAATTCGGCAGGATCGTGTGGCTGCCGCCGTCCGATTCATAAATAAAGGCAGTGCCGAGTTGAGCCGCGCGCGTCGGGTCACTGGTATTGTCAACCTGCAACTGCCACGGAGTATAGGCATCGCCAAAATCCTGGATGTTCATACCACAGTCAAAGTTGAGGAACACACCGGCTTCCAGCAAAATGACCGTACCGTTGTCGGTTTGGCCCCGGTTGGAATCGCCGTTGCTGGCATCGGAATCGACATCTTCATTCGTCCCTTCATGTTTGTAGGTGACGAACCAGGGCGAACCTTCCCAACTGTTCATCGGATCATCCGGATGCGGATTGACGGCATCGGGCGGATAGAAAATCAAATTATAAGCAGCGCTGGTGTTTGGATCAACATCCGCTTCAATGCGCCAGATACCATTTTCATCGGTGACAGCGGTGACGCCGCTGCCCATACGACCCGTGTTATTAATGAGCTCAACAATAACGCCTTCAAGCGGCACCTCGCCTTGTTCCTGAATTCCGTTTTCATTGGCATCGAACCAGACATAATCGCCAAGAATAACTTTTTCTTTGGCGGCATTAAACAATCCAATGTCCCAGCTCATATCGTTCTCGCCCGCACTCAATGTGAATGCGCTGAACGGCGTTTGATACGGTTGAATGGGGGTTACATCGCTATCAATATCATCCGCGGCAGCGCCTCGTGGAGAAACCGAATAGTTGCCGGGATTAACGCGAATGTGATAGTCACCAGCAGGCACGTTATCAAACAGATAGTATCCGCCATCCGTCGTGACCGTGGTGCGGAGAACCGTTTCCTTGTCGTCAGCAACCAGCATGACCGTTATGCCGTTAATACCGACTTCGCCGGTTTCCTGAATACCGTCTTGATCAACGTCATTCCAGACAAAATTACCGATGGAACCGGTTTCATCAACCACGCCGGCATCCCAGTTCATATAGGTGCCGGAAGGTGACAATGTAAAAGCTACAGTTTCACCTTTGCTTCCACCGCTGTTATAAGGATCCGAGTCTTTTGTATCATCACCGCCGATATTTTCTTCGACAAAAGTTTCCGAACCTGCTGGCGTAAAAGTCAATTTATAATCGGTTGATGTGATCTCGGCATTCGGGACGGTGATTTGGTAATAGCCGTTTTCATCTGTTGTTGCCGAATATCCGGTCGGATCAAATTTGCTACCATTTTTCACTAAAAGTGAAACCACAACACCAGCCACGCCAACTTCATTGGCGTCCTGTACATCGTTGGCGATTTGATCCAGCCAGACACGGTCACCAATGGTGACAAATCCGGTCGGGATATAAAGTCCGGCATCGACCGTTGTAATATCTGCGCCGGCGGACAGAGCAATAATGCCGGTTCGGTTATCATCGTTCGGATCAATATCGCTATCGAGCGCGTCGCTCGTCGCGTCTTTGGGGCTGACGCTGTACGAACCCGGCAGCACCTTGATGCGATAATTGCCGGCAGCCAGTTCGTCAAACAGATAATAACCGGCGCTGTTCGTTGTCGTCGTGGATAGAACTGTGCCGGAGCCGTTCAACAGCTGAACCGTAATGCCGCCAAGTCCGGCGTTCGTTTCATCCTGATCACCCTGGGCGTCGGCATCGAGCCAGACGTAATCGCCGATGGAACCCAATGCATTATCGACCACGCCCGCATCCCACGTTTTGTAAGAGCCGACCGTATTGCACAGGAATGTTGTTGTGGTGCCGACATTAGAGCTCCCCGCGCCTTCGACATCGGAATCAACTTCTTCGCCGCCAATATTTTGGGTGACAAAGGTCATACCGGACGGCAATGTAAAGCGCAAAGAATGATTACCGCTGGTCACGGGGTATTTGATTTCCCAGAGACCGAGACCATCGGTTACATCACTGTAACCAGTGGCAGAACCATTAAGCAACAGCTCGACCGTTACGCCGGCCAAACCGGGTTCACCGGCTGTTTGCTGGTTGTCGCTGTTTTTGTCAATCCACACGCGGTCACCGAGCAATACATATTGCGGCGGATTGTAATAAATACCGGCATCCCAAACGCGGGTGTCGGTTCGCGGCGTAGTCAGATTGATGTTTGCTGATTTTGAGGTTGATGGGCTGATGTCGCTATCGGTTGCGTCATTACCGCCCTGATCAAGCGGACTGACCGAATAATCTGGCGGCACTTGAATTTTGATATAATAGGTGCCGGTCGGCAATTCATCAAACAGATACTTGCCGCCATTCGCGGTTTCCATCGATTCCACAAAAGTATTGTCGGATTTATAGAGTTCAACGGTCACGCCGTCAATGCCGCCTTCACCGGCATCTTGCACACCATTCGCATCATCATTAACGGGATCGTCACCGCCCTGATCGAGCCAGACAACGTCGCCAATGGAACCATAGTCGGTGATCAAACCGGCATCCAGATCAAGATAGGTCTGATCTTCAACCAGCGTCACCGGATCGGTCTGGCCGCCGGAGCCGGCATCGCTATCTTTGGCCTCGTTGCTGCCGGCATCTTTGGTGGTAAAACCGATATACTGTGAAGGAAGGTTGGAAAAGGTGACATAATAATCGCCCGGATCAAGGGCGCGGAACAGGTAAGTGCCGGCGGCATCGGTTGTCACCGGTTGGCCGACTTGCGTTCCGGTTGTACCGTCCCACTCATACAGCGTGACTCGTACACCGGCAACGCCGGGTTCACCGACATCCTGGATGCCGTTTTCGTCTTTATCATACCAGACTTTATCCCCGAGTTTGACCTCGCCACATTCAATGACGAGTGGTGTTGGTGTGCCTTGTGCAAATTTTCCGGATGAAGAGGTGTTGCCGTTGATATTCATATGCATTTCAATATCCCAAACACCAGGGCGAACTTTGAAAGACGCTTCGTATCCTATCTCAGTGGCACCATTAAGAATCATGGTAAAGTCCGGTGGCGTGCCATCGTCCCCTGTGCTTTCCTGGACGATTGGATTTTTTTCAGTCACACCGTCATCTTCAAACAAGGCATCGTCTTTATTCTGACGTATCCGAACCCACGCTTCAGCATTGCCGTCAATGCTCGTTCCGGATTCTTTCAACACCAGCACATACATTGTTTGTGTGTTACAGTCATACTTGAGATATGACTTTGATAGCAATTGTTTGGTGTCATCGCCTGCGATCCACATGCCTTTGAAAAAGTCATTGGTGAGATCCCATTCTCCAGCGACGGTCGTGTAGCTGCCGTCCACAGTCACGTTCGGGACCGGATTTGTCGGATCGTCAGGGTTAATGTACGTAACATTTGGAGCAACGGCGAGTGCGAATCCTGACAAAAGCACAAATGTCAGGAGAAGCATTACCGCTATCCCGTTAGTTGAGTGTCGATGTGTCATAACATCCTCCTCTCGGTTCATAAAAAAGTGATTAATTATTCTCTCACACATAATAAATCTTTATGAACGCACCTCTCACAATTGAATGCGTCCATAAAGGTGAATCCGATAAACGTGTGCTGGTCAAACAAAAGGTGCGAGTATCGATATATTGTCAAGACCCATTGGACGGAAACCTGATTTGTATCTATTCCGTCTCTACTCTTACACTAGGTGGGATTTTTCGGTGTCTCACGAAAGAACAAAAACAATACCACAAATTTTTTGTTTAGCCTATATTTAAAACTTTGATTTAAAAGAGTCTAATCTAATCTTACAATACGAAATGGTAACGTTGCAGAAACTGCGAAGCGAGATGCGAACATAAACAGTATAAAATAACCCAAATTCAGATGCTTTGATAGTTTTACTAAAAACTTGCTCTTTTGCGGAATTCTTGATCAAAAAATCATTTTTTTTACTGATTTTTCATGTGTCCGGCGTCATCATTTTATTTAAGGCGCCAGGCCATTGTTCGCGATGAGGAATACTATAATAAAACAAGAGTCGATTTGACCAGGCTTGATCCCGCATGAACTTGATAACAACGTGGCAGTCTCACAGGTGCACTCGCACGCACATCCGACATCAAAGGCCCAAAAGCCGGAAAATCTTGTTTTGTCATTTCAAGACGATCTGGTGAAATGACTATGTTTTTTCATCCACGAGAATAATTTGTCGGCATATCACCCGCACCCGCACAGAATTCGCCGTGCCATTACTCCGGTTAACGGATCAGAACAATGAGCGCACAGCAGATGTTACTTTGGCATTTTTCTCTTTTATTTGTCGATTAATATTTTAATTTTTAGCCTCAAACATGAATCATCTTGCCTTCCCTATGGAACAAAGCATGACCCCATTTGAAAGGTTTCAAAATCGCCTGGCAGGATACGCCGTCGACAGGCCTCCCAATTTTGATATCATGATGCAATTCGCCGCGCATTTTATCAAAAAACCGTTGCGTGAGTATTATCTCGATTACCGCGTTTTGGTGAACGCCAACATGGCGATGGTTGAAGAATTTAAACTGGATATTGTGCAGGCAATTTCCGATCCCTATCGCGAGGCGTTTGATCTGGGACTGGAGGTTGCCTTTCCGGATGATGCCTTGCCGCTGAGTCGGAAACCGCTGCTGCAGGACCCGTCCGATCTGGCAAAACTGCGCCTTGTGAAACCGGAAACCGGCAAACGTATGAGCGACCGCCTTGAGGCGATTCGGCTGTTTCGGGAAAGAGTCGGCGGTGAGATTCCCATAATGGGCTGGGTCGAAGGCGCGCTGGCCGAAGCGGCCGATCTGCGCGGCGTGAGCACGTTGATGATGGATCTGTTTGAACGGCCGGAATGGGTTGCGGAGCTTTTAGAATTTTGTTGCGAACAAGCACTCATTTTCGCGCATGCGCAAGTTGAAGCGGGCGCCGATATTATTGGCCTGGGCGATGCGGTGGCGTCGCAGGTGTCGCCGGATATGTACCGAATGTTTGCGCTGCCGTATGAACAACGAATTTTCCAGGCGGTCAAGGATGCCGGTGGTGTAGCGCGGCTGCACATCTGTGGTGACACAACCAATATTGTGAGCGACATGGCCAACAGTGGCGCCGATATCGTCGACCTGGACTGGATGGTCGATTATGCGCACGCGGCGGAACTTTACAGAGACGATGGCCCGGCGCTCTGCGGCAATTTTGATCCCGTCCGGGTGATGTTGCACGGAACAACCGACCAGGTTTACGATGCCGTGACCCGGTGTCTGAATGTCGGTGGTGAGAGAAACTTTAGCTGCGCCGGGTGCGAAATTCCGGACGGCACACCAGCGGCCAATTTACACGCGCAGACAGAAGCGCTACAAGATTTTTATCACTAGAAAATAATTAACCCTGACATGGCTCTGAAGCCCTGGCAGGGTTGGACATAAAGATTTGACCAGGAGACGAGAATGAGTGAATTTGCAGAAAAGCTGGCAGTATGCGTAGAACGTGGCAAGATCAACAAGGATGCGCCCTACCCACCTGATTTAAAAGGCCAGGACGGCGCGGATGAATTGGCAAAGCAAGCCATCGACAGCGGTTTAAAGCCCGACGAAATTCTTGATGGCTGTATCCTCGGCATGGACCGTATCGGCACAAAATTCAGCCAAAACAAAGCGTTTGTGCCCGAGTTATTAATGGCGGCCAAGGCCATGAGCGCGGCGATGGTACATCTCAAACCGTTTTTCCAATCCGGTCAAGTCAAACGCAAGGGCACGTTTGTCATCGGCACCGTTGCCGGCGATTTGCACGACATTGGCAAAAACCTCGTGGCCATGGTGGCCGAGGGCGGCGGCTTTGAGGTGATCGATTTGGGCACGGATGTATCCGCTGATAAATTTCTTGCCGCGGTGCACGAGCATCCCGGCTGCATTGTCGGTATGAGCGCGCTGCTCACCACCACGATGGTCAATATGGAAAAAATCATCAAAGCGATCAAGGAAAAATCTCCGGAGACGCAGGTGATCATCGGCGGCGCCCCGGTGACACAGGAATTTGCCGACAAGATCGGCGCCGACGGCTACTCGACCGATCCACAAGGCGCCGTGGCTCTTCTGAATAAGAAAGTAGCGTAAATTGCGAAAAGACAAACTTTTCGAAAAACAAAGTCATCGCGAGCTGGTCTTCGCTTTTTGAAGATCAGCGTGGCGATCACCAGCAAAAGTAATTTCCCTTTTCAGGGGATTGCCACACTCGCTTCGCTCGTTCGCAATGACCTGTCCTTTTTATTGGGATACAAATCCTTAGATAAACTATTTTTGAAAGTTAAATATGTCCCTTCTTGAAAAAATCAAATCCGGCCAAACGCTGGTCTCGGACGGCGCGTGGGGCACTTTTCTGCATGCCAAAGGGTTGCAGCCGGGTGAATGTCCGGAATTGTGGAATGTCACCAATCCGGATGCCGTCTTTGACATCGCCAAAAGTTATATTGACGCCGGCGCCGACATGATCGAGACCAACAGTTTTGGCGGCAGCCGTTTTAAACTCGAGCATTATGGCCTGGGCGATCGCGTTGCTGAATTGAATAAAGCCGCGGCGGCCATCTCCAAAAAAGCCGCGGGCGAGAATCATTTTGTCCTCGGCTCCATTGGTCCGACCGGTAAAATTCTGATGATGGGCGATGTGACGGAAGACGAGTTGTATGAAGCATTCAAAGATCAGGCTGTGGCGCTTGCCCAGGGCGGCGCCGATGCGATTGTCGTCGAAACCATGTCGGCCATTGACGAAGCCGTTCTCGCCGTCAAAGCCGCAAAGGACTTTACCGATCTTCCCGTCATCTGCACGTTCACGTTTGAACAAACCATGGATGGCGATTACAAAACCATGATGGGCGTGTCGCCGGAAATGATGGCCGACGCGGTTGTCGCCGCCGGTGCGGATGTTATCGGCACGAACTGCGGCAACGGCATGAAAAAGATGATCGATATCATCAAAGCCTTTCGCGCGGTCGCGCCGGACATACCGCTGCTGGTACACGCCAATGCCGGCGCGCCGGTCATCCAGGATGGCAAAACCGTGTTCCCGGAAACGCCGGAGGATATGTCGAATCTCACAAAACCGCTCATTGACGCTGGCGCAAATATCATCGGCGGCTGCTGCGGCACAACACCGGCGCATATTTCAGCGATTGCTAAAAGCATCAAATAATTTTTTGGCAGGATAAAAGGATCGATACGGCAATACTTAGATACGACAGGCCAAGTCCATATCTAATAAAATTGGACACGGATTAAAACGGATGAGACGCTTGCATGTTTTGCAGTTATTGCACAACCTTTCCCATCCGTGTAAATCCACTTGATCCGTTATATCCGTGTCCCATTATCTTTTTCCGACTTTAAATGTACAACCGGGAAATCCTGTCAATATTATCACAATATCGATTATGAATATTCATACTCATACAGATCCGAACATCAGCACATTTTCCATCTCATTTGATGAGCTGCAGCACAATCCCCAGGATATTTTTACGATTCTTGGTTATGCTGATGGCGAAGCGCCGGAATTTCTCTCTGACACTTTTTCCGAGGTCCTTGCCGAGGCCGGCGGTTATTGTCACATCCAGGCCGGACTTGTACGATTTACGGATTTTCAACGGCCTGGAAATAATCAAATTCGCGTGAACGATGTCGATCTCGACATCGGCAAAACCATTGCGGTGCAGTTGCGCAACGCTGAATCCCTTGCCGCTTTTGTCTGCACCATTGGCCCGGGATTGGAAGTCTGGTCCAAGCACTTGATGAACGAGGGTGATTTTTTTAAAGGCTATTTAGCGGATGCCGTGGCGTCGCAAACGGTTGAGCTGGCGATTGACGCCGTGCAAAATGTTCTCGAAAAAGAGCTGGCAGAACATGGATTAAAAGCGACGAATCGTTTCAGTCCCGGCTATTGCGGCTGGTCTGTCTCGGATCAGCACAAATTATTTTCACTTTTGCCGAAAAACTTTTGTGATATTCATCTCACCGAGTCGTCGCTGATGCTGCCGATCAAATCGGTCTCCGGCATTATCGGCATTGGCCCGGATGTGCGAAAAATTGATTATACCTGTCGCTTGTGCGATAAAAAAGAGTGTTTTTACCGACGACGATTTGAGAACATTCCGCAGGACGCATAGAGGCACATGCAACCACAAGTAAAAAGCCCGATGACACGTGCCACCGGGCTTTTTCAATTTATCTCATGTATATGGTTTCGGTCTCCGCTCGTACTGACCTCAATGCGACCTTTCGTTCACCACAAGTCGAAAAGCAGCCATCTCCTCGGCATTTCGAACCAGCAATATATCGTTCACCAGCACCGGATGGTTCCAGGTCTTGCCTTCAATAGCCGCGACTTTTGCGATTTCGACAAACTCGTCAGGTTCTGCTTTTACCAGCGCCAACTCTCCTTTTTCGGATAGCACCAGCAAAACATCCTGATCGGCAAGCAGAAGAAACTGGCCGCGCCCGTAGCGTCCGCCTTTCCATTGTCTCGCCCCATCTTTCAGATCCATGCACGCAAGGCGGGGACCATCAAAACCGTAAACATAGCCGTTGTGAATGACCGAGTCATTAAAATAAGGTTTGATCCGGTCAGACGTCCAACGTTCCTCAACTACCCAACTGCTAATTTCGTGGGTCACATGAAGACGACGTATGCCGTTTCTGTCATCAACACTGACCAAGACATCGCCGTCCGGTGTTAAAGCCGGTTGAACGATGGGTTGCCCCGTCCATTCATGATGCCAGAGTAAGCTGCCGTCAGTTGGCGACAGACTCAAAATACCGGCCTGATTCTGCAATAAAACCTGATCAATACCGTCAATTAGCAAAAGGTGTGGTGAACTGTAGCAATCATCGTTTGTTGTTTTCGACCAGAGGGATTCTCCGGTGGAGAGATTATAAGCGATAAGGGAGCCGGCAGCCGACACGATAACCATGTTATTGAAGACCAGCGGTGAGCCGGAAAATCCCCACATCGGTATTTTTGTGCCCGTGTCCGTTTGCACATTTCGCGACCACAAGAGGCGGCCATCTCGAAGATCGAGAACATTCAACATGCCGGTTCCTCCCAGGCTGTAGACACGGCCGTTGTAAATGGTGGGCGTGCCACGCGGACCGGCGCCGCCATTCGATTCCCAGAACCTGGTTTTATCGCTATGAATCCAAACCGTCTCGCCGGTAAGCAAATTGTAGCACGAGACGACCTCTTCCTCACCCCGTTGTTCCTGGGTACAGCATAACTCTCCATGAACTGCAAACGAGGACCACCCCGGTCCGACAGGTTGTCTCCATAGCAATTCCGGGGGTGTAGCACTCCAGTCAGTCTCAATCCGGACATCGCGTATGATGCTGTCGCGTCTCGGTCCGCGAAATCCGGGCCATTCCGCTTCGCCGTTCAATTCGACAGGAGTATCTACTGGAGTTTCGACCTCCTCCTCGATATTTTCCAAAAGCTGTTCTTCGGCGGTTGACGTCCATCGCCAGGCTAAATCCGAATTACCACTATTGTCCAGCCCCTCCGTACGTACGAGCGCCCAGGCGCCGGCTGCCCAAAATATCGCCATAATCATAACAGCCCGTCGCACACGTAAAGAGAACCTGCTACTTATGACAGCGGATATAGCGAGGGCGAGACTGGATATCGGAATCGCCAGAATTGGGAACAGCAAACCCATCCCAGCTTTGGCGATGGTCTCGTGCAGAAAAGGCCGCACGACAATCAACGACACAACCAAAAGACCCGTTATTGCCAAACGATCAACAACAGGCGCACGGCTGAAAAATAGCCACCACACAACGATAGCCACGGCCAAAAACAAACCGCCGAACATCACGATAGGCAGTGCATCCTGCATAAATACAGGCACAATCAATTTAGCCACGAGCAATAGCATGGCAGCAATAACACCGGGCCATAAACGAAGAGGCTGATTTGCAGACAGGTGGTTGTCGTGTTTTTGTTTGCTTTTTTCAGGCATTGTGGGTTCTCCCTCATAATTTTTTGCATGGTACTACGACGATTGCATTGAATTGTTGCCTGAAAAAGCTTCTACGCAATTTTTTTACGATGGCTCATTCAATAAACTCGACCACGTCCGCGCTAATAAATAAATGTGCTTCGGTATAAACAAGCGTGTTTAATGTTTTTGAATCCTGTCGGATGTTGACGAGCACCAGGTTTCTGCCTTCGGTCTCTCCGTATTTTTGCCGAAAATCTTCCCATAATGCTTTGATCGCCGTATCATACAATTTGTCATCACCGGACACTTTGATCAGACCAAACGTGGTAACATCGGAAAATTGCTGTACGCTCACGCCTAACAGGTATCCCTGGCTGGCTGAGCCTTGTAGATCTCGTGCGACAATATTAAAGTTGGCTTCGGACAACTCGACATTGGTGACATTGTTGGCGCGAAATGTACCCATCGTTCCGCATCCTGCCACCAGAATCGCAAGTGTTCCAATTCCCAAAACTAATATTGATTTTTTCATGCTCTCCTTCCTTTCTTGTTAGTGACGATCTAACTCTTGCCAATTACACATTGAAAAAATGAGTAATTTTTAAAATAATGACGGGGGCCATTCATCATCCTTCAACAATAACAGAACGAGTAATCATTCCATCGTGTCACGTTAAAGTGATCACCACCTGCCCCTTTTTACGGCCTTCTTCCACGTATCGATGCGCCTCGGCCGCCTGGTCCATCGGGAACGTTTTATCTATGATCGCCTTGATCTTGCCTGACTCGATGAGCTCCTTGACGGTTAACAAATCTTCCTTGCTTCCCGGCGCGATGGCGCAGATCACTTTTTTACCACCAACGATTGACGTCCACAGCATTTGCAAAAGCTGTTTGCTCTTAAAGCTGGCGCGGAGATAACGGCCATTTTTGTTCAGGGATTTTTTGCAGGCTGAAAACGAACTCTTGCCGAGGACATCAAAAATCAGATCGTACGCTTGGCCGTTTTGAGTGAAATCTTTTTGAGTATAATCGATAACCTCATCGGCTCCGAGAGACCTGACAAAATCAAGACGCGGCGTTCCGCACACGCCGGTGACATGCGCGCTATAATGGTGCTTGGCGATCTGCACGGCCGCCGCGCCAATGCCGCCGCTGGCGCCAACGATCAACACTTTGTGGTTCGGCTGGATGTTCATTTTATCGAGTAAATGCAGCGCCATGATCGCGCCATACGGCAGAGCCGCCGCTTGTTCAAAGGTGGTGTTCATCGGCTTAACAGCGACGGCCCCGGTTTCCAGCATACAAAGATATTCCGCATAGGCGCCCATGTTTTGCCCGACATAACCGAACACCGGATCGCCAGTTTTAAATTGCGTGACATCTTTACCAACCGCCTCGACTTCACCGGCGAACTCGCTGCCCAGGATTTGTATCTTTGGCTTTTTTGTGCCGAAAAACAATCGAGCGCCAATCAAAAACAGATATGGCATGTTGAACGTACGCGAGGTGATATTCTTAAAATCTCTCGCGATCAAAT
>CAYSNA010000113.1:6712-13591 GCA_964432185.1 uncultured Cytophagia bacterium | reverse complement strand
TGGTTCAACCGTTCATTTTGCGTTTGCATTTCAGCAAAGACCGGCATTGCCATCTGATCCATGAGTGCCGTAATGAATTGAAACGGGATTTGTGCCAGGCTAATGGCCATTGTATACAATCCTAATTCAGCCGGCGTACAATATTTTCCCAAAACGAAAATATCTGCTCTCATATAAATAAAATAAAAAAGTCCAAGGCCGAAAACGCCACGGGTAAACTTTATCAAATCTTTTGTATAAGACTTGTTAAATTTGAAACGAGGAAAAAACGGGCATATAAAACAAGAGAAAATAAAACGCG
Source organism: uncultured Cytophagia bacterium (assembly GCA_964432185.1). Lineage (GTDB taxonomy): Bacteria > Zhuqueibacterota > Zhuqueibacteria > Residuimicrobiales > Krinioviventaceae > Kriniovivens. The sequence goes on along the minus strand of CAYSNA010000113.1, from coordinate 13,290 downwards.
CGACGGATTCGACAATAATGCCAATGACCAGCGCCCAGACATTATGAAGAATAAAAGCGAGAATTAATGTCGTCAAAACACCGAAAGCGCCGCCGCCATTATTGATTAAAGCCCATTGTGCAAATTTCATCTGTTTTATAGAAACGTAAGCGCGCGGGCTGAGGAGTCCATCAAAAATCACACTGATAAATGTAATTCGAATGAGCGGGACGAGCGCGGGATTATCATAAAAGTGCGCCAGCCACGGCGCCCCAATATATGCAAGAATAAAGAGCCATACACCGCGGCCAAAGGAGAGAAACCAAGCGCCATTTAGATATTCCTGTTCGGAACCATTGGCGTGTTGAATTATTGCCTTTTTCGTGCCAACCTCTGAAATGGTTTGAATGCCCATTTTGACGGCGAGGACGATCGCCATGACTCCAAAAACGTCCGGAGCGAGGAGCCTCACAAGAATAATGTTGCGTAAAAATCTTAATCCCTCCTCAAAACCGCTTCCAATTCCAAGCCAAAATCCACCGGCAATAACCTTGCTCTTGAGCTTTTCCGTGCTCTTGAATTTTGTGATCAAGCCAGTCAAATAGTCATGTAATTTTTCATTCATTTATACAACCAAACAGGTGAGATCTGACCTAACACAGATATGTTGAGGCACCGTCCAGAGTTACCGTTTTTCGATGGAAGCATCAACAATCCGCCGAAATTCGGCAAGAATCGCACGTTGTACCTCTGGAATTTTAGTTTCAAGTTTAGCACAAAGTTCATCTCGTTGTTCGTATGCTTGATTGATGACAGAGATTACGCGTTCACTATTCATTCTTTTCGGATCAGCAACGAGCGACTCCATTTCTATCGTTTGGATGACACCAAAAAATTTTGGGCTGTATGCGATGGCCACCGCCGGAATAAACTGCGATAAGGCAGCAATGCAAGCATGCATGCGCGAGCCTATGAAAAAATCGCACAGGCCAATAATATATTTTATTTCATTCTGATCATGGGCTCTATTGACGCAAAAAAGTCGAGACGAATATTTCTCTTTTAATTCACTATATACCTTGTTGCATACGCTGGCATCGTTTTCTGAATCCTCCGACAAACCGAAAACATGCGGAATCAACAATACGACGGTATTTTCTTTCTTTAACAAAAAATCTATGATCTCGGTCACCAGCTCTGCGTAATCTAACTTTAGCTGAAACATGTTATTCCTGCTATAGCCGCCCATGTAAAGCAGTCCGCTAATATTAAAGCCGATCGTAATTGAGTTATTTCTCTGTATGAAAAAATCACCCAAATCCAAATGTGCCGGTTTTATCGGATCGAGCACAAAACCAATGTCGTAGCAAAACCGCAGTTTCTGCTCCTGTTGTGAGGCAGGCAAAAATCTCCGCATTTCTGCCAGTCCGGTATAATCTCTTGAATAAATTAAATTGGCGCGCAGCATAACGTATTTTGCAAGGTTTTTTGTCAATCGCCGATTGAATGGCCCCAATGTTTGCGGCAGCAAGATGAGCTTTTTTTTCAAAAGTAAAACCAATAGTTGCGGTAGCGCGACGTAGAAAAACCTGGCCAGCCCATAGATATCGCTAAAACTGTCGCCACCGGAAATTGCCGCAATAACGTCTGCGTCACAGATCGTTCTTAAATGCTCGTTCTGTGCTATAACTTTTGCTTTCATTTTTTTAGCCGGAATCATCTTCAGGCCGATAGCCAGCGCAATCAGCATGGCAATATTATTTTTCAAATAAATTTTTTTTGAGAAACGCATATTGAGCAACGGAACACTAATGGTCCTGTTTTCCACCAAAAGTTTATAAGACTCGGGATGAATCCCATAATCCAGCAGAACAATCTGTGCATTCGGATATTGTGCTATAACCGATTTTATAATGCCGGCTGTAAGCGCACTGACGCCCATGTTCCCTGTGCCGAATGTCGCGCCCAGCACACACACTTTTAGGTTGCTATTTTGCATGTTTAAAAATGAAAAATGATAACCAGCACAACGATTTTGATATGCTGCGTTGCCACTTTATTCAACCCCCATTATTTGACGTTATAAACCAAGTGATGCCCAGCATCAGCGTGAACAGGATCGGTACTTTTATTCCAGGCCAGATCGGCCAATTTTGATAAATTTCGTGCCGGATTCCCGCAAACATAAACATTGGCCGGAACATCCTTGGTTACGACCGAACCGGGACCAATAATGGCGTTATCGCCGATATTCACCCCAAATAAAATGATGGTTCCTGTACTGATCCAGACATTCCGTCCAATGATCGTCTTTGCTGTTTTCCGCGCTTCGGTCTCGAACTTGGCATGCCGCGGTCCAAGTATCGACACGTGCGGTCCAGTGGACACACCATCTCCCACGTCGACTGGGCCCATAATAATATTATAAAGTCCAAACCAGCAGTTTTTACCAATAATGATATTTCCGGCTTTGGCATTCCATACATTAAAATCTTCAATTATTGTTTTATCGCCGATAAATCCTTGATATGGCTCTTCACGGGAAAACCGAAATTTTATCCCAATTCAAATAAAGGCAGCTATTCTTAAATCGAATGATCTTCCAATAGATCCGTTTGAGAGTTTGACGCACGAATCTGGGAAGAAGGTTTTCAAGCCCGTTGCGAATTCCACTTTTGAAACTTGTCATAATCTGCTCCCAGAGCAATGTAAAGTTTGCGAGTATTTTGTAACGTTCATCAGGAGATAATAAAACCCAAAGACATGCAGGCCGAATCAGCAAAAAGCCGCATCGCTACAAATGCAGAATCAAAGGTAGTGGTAACATGATGCGCGGTGAAGCGGTGCAAGACATGTGCACACATCCAGTTTATGTTGAGACGCTGTATAATTTATTTCGAAAGTAAAGATACAGATGCTCGTTGTCGTCCACAAGCAACCGATACTGATCCCTAACCAAAATGACGGCAACAGCCATGTTCGTCCAAAAAATAAAATGTAATTGGGGCGCAAAAATGGCGACATTCGTCATCATAAAAATGAATACCGTATTTGAGGCGAGCAACGCAATCAGCAGCTGCTTATCGTTCCCCCTTAGGATGCTTATATGTTTGATCAAAAAAATCAAACAGTAAAAAAATAGCACAAGATGCATAATAAAACCGATAATGCCATTGTGTAACAAAATTAAAGCAAACTCATTATCCCAACTCCAGAACGAGACTTCTCGATGGGATCCATAGGACAACGTTCCGGTGAGATTCATCGATTGTGCGGTGTTATCGCCATAACCAAACGCCATACGCTCGGGTGCAAGATTAATTTCTCGAAAGGCGACGCGGAACAATTCGAATCGATATTGAAAGGATCCGCCCTCGAGCGAGCTTTCGTCAAAAGTTGACGACGAAAGCCCGTAGATGGTCGTAAATACTCCTGGCCGTGAGAGTAAAACAAGGGCGACCAAAAGTGCAGCCGGAATCATCCTCACACTGATGCGCGAGTAATTAAAACTAATCAAGACCAGGACAACCAATATGCAAGCGAGCCATGGGCCACGGCTATTGGAAAAATAAATATTGGCAACGATAATGAGTACGCAAAGTCCAACCAGATATTTCATATGCGGATTGTTCACCGTATCAAATACATATAAGCATATCGGCAATCCCATTGCCAGTGCAACGCCATAGAGGATAGGATGCGGCAGCGTCGAATAAATCTCGAAAGCCATGCGGGCATCGAGCCGGGAATTATCGCTCAATGTGATATAATCGACCGGATTGAAATGCGTATATCGTTCTATTGAGCCTAAAATCGCAATTATAGTTATGGCTATCGCAACAATATGAATATAGCGACCAAGTTCAATCCGCGATTCGATCGCTTTGATCAGGATGATAAAAAACAGATAACGTTCCAGAACAAAAATCAAAAATCCGTTAAAACATAATGAAAAGTTCAATGCAAAAATAAGCGAGCACAATTTTGTCAGCAGGACAAGTGAGAGCAAAACGCCAATTGGCATGTTTTGCCACTTTATGTTCAACTTGCCGGTAAACAGCAAGTACATGAATACAACAAGTATTATGGCACGATACCCCGTAAGGGTTGGCACACTTTCACTTACTTGAAAAAAAAGTTCTCTCGGCATCAAAATCAGCGAAAAAGTTGCTGCGGCGAGTCCCTTTTGCGCATCCTTCTTCAAGAGGTAGAGAATCACAACCGTGATGGCGAGAATTATGACAAGTTTCGTAAAATTCATGAAAAGCTAATAGAGTAAAAAGTGAAAGCAGCTATACCTGCAAATAGTCCGGGGCGATATGAGAAATCACAGCTCTTCTTTTTCCTGAAGAAGAGACCTTGATGTTATCGACATATTTCAGCGTTATGGTTAAATCATTTTTATACATTTTTTTAAAATCTGCCTCTAGTTTTTTAATCGTCTGTTCATTGAAATTTTTATCCCTTACGACATAGATCACAGCTTTGCCAAGCTCATATTGCTGAACCTGGTACATCAGAATTCCGCGGCTCGAATAGAACAGATTATTAAAGATACCCTGGTGCACAAAACGCTTGCTGTTGGTGATGACATAATCCGCTATTCGTCCTTCAATATTTTGAATGAGTTTTAAATTCCTGCCGCAGGCACAAAAATCAGGAGAAATGGTGACCTCATCTTCAATGCGATATCGAATCAACGGCATCGCGTAATTAAACAGGCACGTTATCAGAATCTCGCCTTTTCCAACAAATTGACTCTCTTTTGTGAGCGGATTAAAGATTTCAAACAGAAAAAGTTCTTCGGCAAGATGAAGGCCCTGATGACTTGGGCACTCGTGCGCCATATTACCAAATTCACGAGCGCCGTATTCTTCGTAGACCTCACACCCAAAAAAGTCAGCAATGTTTCTTTTATGCTCGCTGAATATATTTTCCGATGTCAGGATAATCGCCTTGGGTTTGCCGTCAAATTTGATATGCTTTTTTTTGCACAGTTCAGCAAACAAATAGATCGTACCGGCGAATCCGCGGATAATATCCGGTTTGTACTTTTTGATGAAATCGGCAAACGGCTTTAACTGATCTTCAGAAAAATCGTAGAAATTCAACATTTTCGTATTTTCGATAATGGCTTTCATTTTTTCTCTAAAGGTCGTGGCGCGGTCCAATTCCAACCGGTTTCCCCAAAACAACAGCGTTTTCATGCCAAAGACATATCCGACATATTCCCACATGCGCCAGGCATTCGCATGCACTCTGTAATAATTTTTAATATCAACGCCAAAAAGAGTGGGCGTTCCGGTTGTTCCCCCTGTCGTTTCATAACGAATGTCATTTTTAGCCAAATTTGTAGCGACAAATTGCTGTATATTTTTATTTAAAAGCTCTTTCTCAAGAACAGGAAATTTCACAACATCGGCTATTGATTGAAAATCATGTGGTACAAGATTACATTTATCCATATAGCGACGATAATACGGGACATGATTGTAGCAATGACAGACGAGCTGATAAAATTGCTTATTTCTTAAATCTTCAATCGCCTGCGGCTCCCAAAATTGTGTCTCCTCTAAAAATGATTTATAGCGCAACGCTTTGAAATACATACGATCCGAATAGACGCTTGTGGCCGGCAAAAAAAGATTGCGCGACAGCCATTGCCGCATCTTCACGTCGTTCTCCATGTGGACATGGGTCTAATTTTGTTCATTAAATTTTTCTACTGTTGGCAGGTAATCATGCACAATATGAGAAAGGGTAATCTGCCTTTTTCCGGAAGGCAACAAGTCAATTTTATCGACTCTCTGGATGGTCACAGATAATTCATTCCTAAACATGAATTGAATCTCTGCTTTAATTTTTTCGAACTTCTGCATCGTAAAATTTTCATTCAATACTAAAAATATAGTCACTTTACCCTTTTTGTATTGCCTTATTTGGAAGGACGAGATACCTGGTTCTGAATCAAAAAAAGATTCGAAAATCCATTGATGAATTAGTTTTCCGTCATGGGTGACGATATAATCGATTATCCTGCCATTAATTTTTTTCAATACCTTTAATGATCTGCCGCAGGTGCACCGGAACGAAGAAATGGTCCCTTCATCTTCAATCCGATATCGCAACAGCGGCATACCATAATTAAATAATGAACTGATCAGTATTTCCCCATGCCCTTCAAAATTTGATTGGTTCGTAACAGGATCGTAGATCTCAAAAATAAACTGTTCTTCAGCCAGGTGCAACCCATTATGGGCTTCACATTCATGTGCCAAAATACCGAATTCGCGGGAGCCATATTCCTCAAAAACCTCGCACTGAAAAAAATCACGAATGCGATTTTTCTGCGATTCCAGAATATTTTCTGAAGTAATAATAATAGCATGAGGATGATACGTCAGTTGGATCTGATACTTTTTGCAAAATTCGACAAACATGTAAATGGCGCCCGAATACCCGCGAATGACCGCCGGCTGCCAGCGCGAGATCAGCCTGACGTATTCGGTCACGCGCTCTTTTGAAAAATCATATATACTCAACACAATCGTATTTTCGACAAAAGACTTTAATCGTTTTTTTAAACTCTTTAGCCGTTC
>CAYSNA010000113.1:0-6702 GCA_964432185.1 uncultured Cytophagia bacterium | reverse complement strand
ATTTCCCCAACAGAGCAACATTTTCATGCCATGCTTATAACCGGCGTAGCTCCAAAATCGCCATGCATTGGCATAAACCTGGTAATAACTTTTCTTATCTATGGCAAATGGCGTTGGACGACCTGTGGAGCCTCCTGTGTGTTCAATGCGAATATTTTTGGCGCCAAAATGGGTCGCTCGCAAGAACTCTTGATTCTCTACAAGCGTTTTTTTATCCAGGATTGGCAGATGAACAATATCCTCGATGGTTCGGAAATCTTTCACCTGCAGCCCCAGCGTGTCCATCTGTTGACGATAATAGGGCACGCGATCATAGCAGTATTGGATTAAATTTTGAAAGCGAAAATTCCTGACATCAGCTACAAGCTCGGGATTATTACGTTCGTTTGCAGTCAGTTGTGAGGCGTATTTCTTGACCATCCCGTAACAGAGACCATTCAGATGCATCCCCACCGGCAACAAAAAATATCTTAAAAATTGATCTTTTATTGGCATACACTCTTTTTCATGTGTCAGTCAGAAAAAGTAAAGCTCTCATCCGGGATTTTTTGTCCATTTTTCAAATCCAAGTCCCCATAAAAACACTCGCGTATACTTGATGAGCGAGGAACGATAATTAAAGTCATAACATGCACCCCACGCTTTTGACAGCGGCACCACGGTAACAAGAATAAAAAGTCTGAAAATACTCGCACAGAGCATGAGCACTTTGTAGAGAACGGCTTTGATTTTTCCATGGTGTTTCAAAAAATATTTGTACACGGATTCTTTGGTGAGTACCTTTTCAAAATAGCTCTGTTTTTTCGCAGAGCTTGCCCCACAGTAATGTAATAATTTCAAAGTGCCCAAAAAGTAAATGTTGTAATCCAAATGTTGAACGCTGTAGCTCAGATCAATATCCTCGCAGTACATAAAGAACAACTCGTCAAAGCCGCCAATTTGCAGAATCAAATCTCGCCGCATAAAAATGCAGGCGCCAACAATAGCAGCAACTTTATGATTTGTATTAATGACTTGAGCAGATGATTTATTAAAAAGTTTTTCGATATAAACCGCCTCCAAAAAGCGGTTGGTGAGTGTTGGAAATGTTTGAAAAAAGGAGTGCTGAACACTTCCATCCTGATTAACAAGCTTACAACCAAGCATGCCCGCATCTTGATGCCGTTCGAAAAACTCGATCATTTTTTTGAATACCGGTTCCAGAAGAATGATGTCCGGATTTAAGAACAGGACGTAGCGCCCCGTCGCAAAAGCCAATGCACGGTTATTCGCAGCGGCGAAGCCAAGGTTTTTTTCATTTTTAAGAACCAGGACCTCGGGAAAACTTTTACCAAGCGATGGAACTGTATCATCCGAAGATCCATTATCAGAGACTAAAATCTGCAGCGTCAAATTTTCAGAATATTTATTAATCGATTCTATGCATTGTAAAATGAACGGCATAGAATTGTAACTCACAATAATAATTGACACATCAAAGGTTGGGTGGTTCATCCTGTTATCGATCATAACACGACTCTGGCGGTATATTTGGGATTGAATGAAAGAATTCTGTTGATCTGGGTTTTTCGCAAAAAAGCCTTAAACTCTTCATCTGAAAATTGTTCTTGCCGAGTTATTGCGCATTTCAGGTAACTGTAAATCATTGCCAATCCGCCAAAAATAATTGGTAAAGAGAACATCCGTTTGCAAGCACGGAGAATAAAAAAAAGCGGATGATACCCCATATAATGACAGCAGATCCCCTCTTCACATGCCGCTTTTAATATGCCTGTTCCGGCGCCCTCAGGACGCAAATGGTAAAAAACGATGTCGTCGAAACTTGACGCATTCCAACCCAACATGACAGCTTTGATGTGGTCAATACCATCCCACCCCATATGCGGGACTAGACCGCCTATCGCCTCAAAGCATTGCCTTTTATAGAGCTTGGTCTCACCAAAAGTATAGCCCTTTGCTGCTTTTTCTCGACGCCATTTTCCGTCTTTTTGCGCATAACTCACGCCGCTTGCAATGCCGAGTTTTGAATCCATTTGAAAGTGTGACAATAATTTTTCAAAAAAATCAAGAGGTAAAATCAAGTCACCGTCAAGTTTTACCAGGTAGTCATAATCTTTTGTATTGACCGTGCCGAGTCCCTCATAAAATGCTTCAATCACGCCCTGGCCCCTTTTTCGCTTGTGCTCGAAATGTTGTCGAAAAACCGGCGCAATGAAATCATAGTGATCGGAATATTTCCGAATAATATCACGAGTTGTATCGGTCGATGCATCATCAACAATAACCCACTTTTTCGGCAACACTGTTTGATTAATAACGGACTGGATTGTTTTTTCAATATAGTGTTCTTCGTTTTTTACCGGTGAAACGATGAGATAATCAGGCATGGTCATCCCCTCAAAGAATCCGACAAATCCGGCCAGAAATTAGCCATTGAGTGCATTTATCAGGTTGTCATAATTTTTAAGATAGCGTTGATAGACGAATTGCGGAAATCGTGTCCATGAATAAGCGCCGAGCGCTTTGGCATGAAAGGACGCAAGATCATCATACGTTGTGATGAAAAAACGTTGAAGATAAAAGGGATGCGATCGGATATCGATAGTGCCGCGCGTTGACGTGCAGCACGCCGCATAGCCGCCGCGTTCGAGGAGTTCAAAGAATGTTGTTTGAAAATGCGGCCAGGCTTTTTGATGGAGTGGGAAAGAAAAAGGCACAGCAAAAGATCGGGGCCGTGCGCCAATTTTTGCCTCGATCAGGTCTCCGGAATAGATCACTTCTTTTTCAATCTGTTGCCGCCGCATAGCCGGTAAAAATTGATGAGAGCAGGTGTGCGAGCCGATTTCAAATCCATTATCCCGGAGTTCCAGAATATCCTGCCAGTCCATTGGCAGCACATTTTCCGAATTTTGCGCCGAGGCGACAAGCCAAGCAAACGGCCTCTGCGTTCCAATAAAATCAACGGCAATTAAAACTGTCGCGGGCAGATCATATTTGTGCAAAACCGGCAGCGCCTGCAGCAAAAAGGTTTTGTAGCCATCATCAAAAGTCAAGACGATCGTTTTCTTTCGAATTTCCTTTTTTTCCCTCAATAGACCCGCCAGGTCGCCGAGTGAAATAATGTTAAAATTATGCTCCCTCAGAAAGCGCATTTGTTGTTCAAATTTTTCAGCGGGTACGGAATCTGGCAACAACGCGGCTTCTTTGGCATTTTGCGGAATATTGTGATAGGCAAGGATAACCGCTTTCGATGAACTCGGCAGCAGAGGTTTCACCATATAGGAGGAGATGCCCTTTTCAAGAGTAAAAAAAAGTTGTTCGGCTGTTTTGCCGCTACGCCCGGCCATTACCAATCAATCTTTCAACAATATCAAGATAAATCTGCTTGTGATTTTGCCAGCCAAAGTGCTGCAAAAAGCCCTGCGAGTTCCTGATCAATTTTTGCCGGCTCTGTTTATCCTCACACAATGCGATAATAGCTTCTGCCAGCGCTTCTGAATTTTCCGGCGGAAAAAATTTGACCATCTCGTCATCAAAATAAAAACGATGCGCCTTTGTCGCCGAGATCACAATGGGAATGCCGAGCGATATATATTCAAGAGATTTCATACTAATGGTGTCATCCGCAAATTGAGAATCAAAAGTGGGTACGACACCAACATCAGCATGGCGCAAAAGTTCGGGTAATTCATAAAATGGAATTTTGTCATACAGATGTGTGAACTGGTCTATCTGCATGTGAGAAATCTTTTCGAGAAATTGTTCTTTCAAACGGCCGCCGCCATAAATGTAAAGTTGAACATTGGGAAGGCTCGTTCGAACAATTGGCATGGCATCCAACAGCGTGTCCACGCCGAAGTGTTCTTCCAGAGATCCATGATAAAATAAATTGAACGCATTCGCCTGATGTCTGCCGTTTTGCGGCAAGGCTTTAAAAAGTTCCTCGTCCGGCACGTTGAGCAGAACGCTGCACTTTTCCGGACGAACCGACCGTGAGATGAGTTTTGTTCGCCACATATCGGTTACGGTTATCACGTGATCGGCACATGCGCAGGACAGTCGTTCGACAATTTTAAGCATCTTGATTATTTTTCGATCATCCTGAACATGAAGCTTTTCCATAAACAGTTCAGGGCTGATATCGTGGATGTCGAGAATAATCTTTGCGCCCAGCAGTTTTGGCACAAGAGCCGTAAAAACAATAAAATCCGGCGGCGCAGTGATGTGAATGAGTTTGTATTTTCTCTTCAGTTCAAGCAAAAAAAGCAGCACTGTAGTTTTGACAAAAAACAGCAGCAGCCGCGCAAAATAGGTTCGAAAATTCTTTTCAGCCGACGGGCGTGCCTGGATGCCGTAGACAGCAAGTCCTTTAAAATTCTGAAAAATCTGTTCGTGCCGTGCACTCCGAAGGTCAACAATATCCACCTCAAAGCCCTGTTGCTGCAACGCCCTGCTCTCTCGATATAAAAGCGCACTGTTGTTAAACGGCATATAATAGACAAAGCAGGCTCGCTTTGGTCGAGATCGAGACATTTGCTGTTTTTCTGATTTTTTTGACAACCGGATCAATCACCCATCCGCGAAAAAACGGTTGTTTCTTTAACCATCATCACATCATTTACCATAAAGAACAGAGCAAGCGTTCATCAGCCTAAAAATCCAATACGTCAATACATTTCAAATTCATCAAGGATGGGTATGCTGACGTTGTGGATAACATCAGCGACCCGGAGAATATGGTCATGCGTCAGTTCGGGAAACATGGGCAAGGATAGAAATTCCTGCGCACATTTTTCAGCCACAGGGAAACTGCCTTCGGCATAGCCCAGTTTTTCATAGGCCCCGGTGAGATGAATTGGAATGGGATAATGGATGCCGCAGCCGATATCCTGTTCGCGCAGGATGGCCATCAAATCCTCCCGGTTCTTCACGCGAACGGCATACACGTGATAGATATGTTTTCCATAAGCCGCCTCATGCGGGAGCACAAAACCGTTGCCGTGCGGCAAAACAGCGGCATACGTTCGCGCATTGGCGCGTCGGGAGTCGTTCCAGTCGTCAAGATGCTTTAATTTAACGCTCAACACTGCGGCTTGCATGCCTTCCAATCGGGCGTTCCAGCCGATCATGTCGTGATGATATTTTTCCGACTGACCATGATCGCGCAGCATTCTAATCTTCACAGCTAAATCCGCGTTATTGGTCACGACGGCGCCGCCCTCGCCATAAGCGCCAAGATTTTTCCCCGGATAAAAACTGAAACAGCCGGCATCGCCCATCGATCCCGCTGGTTGTCCTTTATAAAGCGCGCCGTGCGCCTGGGCGGCATCTTCAATGACAAACAAGTTGTGTTTTTTCGCCAACGTTAAAATGGGATCCATATCCGCGGTCTGCCCAAACAGATGCACGGGAATGATCGCTTTGGTTTTGGGCGTAATGGCGCTTTCGATGAGTTGTGGATTGATATTGTAGGTCGTCTCATCAATATCAACAAAAACCGGCGTGGCGCCGCAATAGCTGATCGCCTCAGCCGTGGCGATAAAGGAATTTGGCGCTGTAATCACTTCATCTCCCGGGCCGACACCCAGGCCGATGAGCGCCAACCACAACGCCGATGTGCCGCTATTGACGCCGACCGCATATTTGGAGTGGCAGAAAGCGGCAAAATCTTTTTCAAACTGCGCTACAAAAGGACCACCGGCAAAAGCAGTTTTATTGATGACCTGCTGTATCGCATCATCAATGTCATCTTTAATGCTATTATACTGCGCCTTGAGATCTAAAAATGGCACGTTCATAATCTAATCCTTTCAAAAATCTAATGACTTTGGCTGGATTGCCAACCGCAATTGTATCCGCCGGTATGTTTTTCGTCACAACGCTGCCCGCGCCGATGATAGCATTTTCGCCGATTTCCACGCCGCACAAAATCGTTGCGCTGGAGCCGATGGACGCACCATGGCGAACGATCGTCGGGATGCATATCCAATCCTCCTCTGTTTGCAAGAAACCATCGCCGGTTGTGGAGCGCGGGTATTTGTCATTAATAAAGGTGACGTTGTGTCCGATAAATACGTCATCTTCAATGGTCACACCTTCACAGAGGAAAGAATGGCTGGAAATTTTACAGTTGCGGCCAATTTCAACGCCTTTTTGAACTTCGACAAAAGCGCCAATTTTGCTGTTGTCGCCAACCGTACAGCCGTACATGTTAACGTAATTAAAAATCTTGACATTTTTTCCGAGAATAACATCATCGGCGATGCTTTGAAATTTCATGGCAGTATCACTCCGGCAAGAACAACACTAAAAAAAACCAATGGAGCTGCAAGCAAGAAGAGGTAAATCATCAAGAAGGAATCAACGTATTTTCAGAGCGGAACGCGCGAATATATTCGCTGGGATTTTTCATTCGAAAATCGATGGCCTGCAGCGTACCCCGATTTTTCAACGATTGATTGGCCGCCTCCAAAATAGAGACCACCCGCAAGCCGCTATAGCCGTCGCTTCGAGGTGTTTTGGAATATCGAATACAATCCAAAAAGTGCATACACTCTTTTTTCAGCGGCTCATATTCATTCACTGTCGGGATGTAAATATCGCCATAACGATAAGAAAAGTGGAATTCGGCAAACGAATCGTAGTGCGGCGGGGCGACAACACCCTTGTCGAAAATTTTAATTTTTTCATTGGTGCTGATAT
>CAYSNA010000112.1:0-13596 GCA_964432185.1 uncultured Cytophagia bacterium | reverse complement strand
ATAAATTACGTTTCACCTTGAAAAAGAGTGCGTGGATTCTTATAATAAATTGAATCAATTAAATTGATGAGGTAAAAGATGAAATGGCAAAAATCTCTGGTCCTTTTTTTATTTAGCGTTTTTGTTGTTTTCGGTTTGAATACGACCGATGCCACGGCTGAAGACAAAATTGAACCGGTGGATTACGGCAAACTCAAAAGCATGATGCCGTCCAGCGTTGGCGGCTATAAAATGGTCGATGATTTCGGCGGCCGGAAATCCATGTTTGGCTTTCGAATCTCACAAGCGGAAGCCTCGTACGAGGACAAAAAAGGCAACGAGCTCAAAATCAGTATCATCGATTTTGGCTCGGTGAAAGGCATCGCCGGCAAAGCCATGCTCGCCTGGATGTCCTCGGAAATTGATAACGAATCAGATGCGGGTTACGAAAAAACCACCGAGTTTAAAGGTTACAAAGCCTATGAGAAATACAGCTATGCCGACAAGGACGGCAAGCTATCCGTGATTGTGGCCGAACGATTTTTAGTGGATGTGAGCGGCACGGGAATCGATATGAAAGATTTAAAAAAGGCGATGGGCGATGTGAATTTAAAAAAATTAAGCAAGATGAAATAGGCGTCTCAAACATTCAAAAAGTCAAACAAAGGCATCAGATCAAAAAATGATATGATGCCTTTGCTTTTTCTACTCACCAGCATATTTTTTCAAGATTGAAATTTCCTCCGGCCATTTATCCGGCGCCGGCGTCTCCAGCACAATTGGCATGTCGTCAAACCGGTTGTCCTGCATCATCCACTCAAACGTCTGCCAGCCAATTTCACCCTCGCCCAGACTTTCATGGCGATCCACCCGGCTGCCCAATTCTTTTTTCGAATCGTTCAAATGAATGCCTTTGAGATAGTCGATGCCGAGGATGTCCTCAAATTGTCGCCAGGTCTTGTCATAACCGTCACGGGTTCGAAGTTCATAACCGGCGGCAAAAATATGCGCCGTGTCAATGCAGACGCCAACGCGTGATTTGTCATCAACCAGATCGATGATCGCTTTCAAGTGCTCAAATGTATAGCCGACGTTGCTGCCCTGTCCGGCGGTTGCCTCGATGACGGCGGTGACGCCTTTGGTGTGGTCAAGCGCCATATTTATGGAGTCGGCAATCACTGCAAAACATTCGTCCTCCGACATCTGCTTGAGATGGGCGCCGGGATGAAAATTGAGCAGCTTTAGACCGAGCTGTTCACAGCGCTGCATTTCATCCACAAAAGCATCGCGAGATTTTTGCAACCCCTCGGCATCAGGATTTCCAAGGTTGATGAGATAGCTGTCGTGCGGCAGAATGTGCTCCGGTGCGAATCGATATGCGTCACAATTAGCTTTGAATCTTGTGATCGACTCGGCCGTCAATGCCGGTGATTTCCATTGCCGCTGATTTTTCGTGAACAGCGCAAATGCCGTTGCGCCAATCTCGTGCGCGTTGATGGGGGCGTTCTCCACGCCGCCGGATGCGCTGACGTGCGCGCCGATTCGTTTCATATAGACCTCTAAACTTTTATTAAAAAGTCGTTGTGATCAGGCTAATTTTTTTGTTGGCTTGCGTGGCAATCTACAATAAAAATTATTTCTATTTTTCACGAGAGTGCTTCAGTCACTCCGCTCCTTCGCAATGACTTTTTCTTTTAAATGAAATTCGAATTCACAACTGGTGATAACTTATAGGTTAGAAGGCCATAACACCAGATTTTCACCATCTATTTCAAAACCAAAATTTTGAAACAAAGAGGCGAATTCGTGTCGAGCAGCCGGCTGGTTGTCGATAGTCACAATTTCAATTCTTTTGCGCGGGCGAAGCGGTTCCGGAAATCGCAGCCAGGTTTTGAGATGTTCCGGCATGTCCTTCATATTTTGTCTCGTTGCCTTGCCGGTCGTAAAAAGTCGTGATGCAAAATTCTCCAGGTAAACAATCGGTTCAGCGGCGCTAAAATAGATGTGATTAGACGCGCTGCGTGTGACCGTAATTTTGGTGCCATTGGCATCAGCGAGTCCCCATTCCAATTGGCCGCCAAACGGCAGCGCCGGATCAATGGTACTGAGGAGTCGTGTTGTGGGGCCTACGGAAATTTGATTGGCATTGATTTTTTCCAGCAGCCGCAACGCCTCATCCGTGGCAAACTGCACTCCGGAAAGTCCATCAATAAAATAGCCGCGCCGAATTTCGCCGCTCCATTCCATCCGTTTCAACACCTGGAAAATAAAATACCATGGCACAAGCACTCCTTCGCGTCGATAAAATTCCTTGACGACAATGCCATAGCGCTGCAACAACAGGCGCGCTTGAATCTCGGCGCGTTTCGCCGGCGGAATCGATTTTCCCATCACGGCAAACGACGAGGTGGTAAACCAGCGACCCTTGCGCTGATGCAGACGCGCCTGGATGTCGTGTTTTGGAACGAAAGGACGACGGGGCCGACGAGCTTGAGATCGCATCCACGGTTGCCGGATATTCGTATGCCAATTGTTCTCAGGCTTCGCTTCAAGCGCGGCATCGTTCTGCAGCAAGGCGAGAAACGACGCAAGATGGTCACAGCTCACCAGACCCTGGCGAGATAACATCGTCAGCGTTTCGTCAACCTGAGATGATGACAAACCTGTGCCATCCCGAATATCGCGATGCGGGCTGGCGCCGTTGTCGCGCAGAAATTGCAAAACGGTTCTCATCTCATTTTCCAAACCGTCCGCTCGCGTCTCAAGCTCCTCGCGGTCACTAAAAATGTGTTCCTGGCCGCGCAGGTTAAAGCGGATTGTATAGCGTCCGCCCTCGGGTTTTGCCGCGATGGGCATGACCTCACCCGTTTCGATTTTATCACTAAATTGAGATTGACCGTTTTGATTGTCCGAAAAACGGCTGGATAACATATCGCGTTCAAAGAAATAGAGTGGAAACGACAGCCCGGCATATTGACTGATGATATTGTCCATTGACGCACTATTCTTTGTAATATGATGCCAGTGCATTTGAAATTGAAAAAAGGCGGATCGATCGCCCGGCTGGTGCGCCTGTCGGCGCGCGGCAATAGCCTGACGATACAGCAGCGCGAAATTATCGCGATCGCACCATTGCTCCTCGTTCACGCCAATCACAAGTCGGCCGCGGACAACTTCTTTTTCTTCATACAGCTCGTTCAGAATGATGTCAAGGTTATCAGTATCAACAGCCAGTTCATCATAAATTTGTGTTGTTGACTTGGGACCAACTACACGTAAAAAACGGCGAACGATTTCTTTTTTATTTTCATGAAGCAAAAGATCATAGGTCGCCTGGCTCATCCATTTGTCGTGAACGGAGAGAATACGATTTTTATCAGACAGCTCTTCTATCCAGGCATTTGAATTCGTTGCGCACCGCTGGTCAATTTCTTTTAAATCAAGCGGCCCAAGTTTATCAATGAGTTCAAAACAATCTTCACTATCTTTGGCCAAACGTTCAGGACTGAGGAATTGCCAGTGTCGCTGAGCCTCATCAACTATCTCTCGTGAAATTATGGTTGGGATTTCATCCCTCGTCAAAATATCCGCCAGCAACTCACTGCTGATTTCCGCCGCATGCCCTGTGGTGCGAAAGCGATCGTAATCATACATCTGCTCGGACAAAAAACGAAACATCAATCCGGCGGTCATCGGTGATGGCGAGGAGGTGTGAACGTAATGAATTTTTGTTGCGCCGGATTGAATTTCATCGAGGACAATGTTGAGCGAGTCGATATCAAATAAATCCTGCAAACAATCACGGTAAGTTTCGAGCAAAATGGGAAAGTCCGGGATATCCCGCACTGTTTGCAGCAAATCCGCGCCGCGCAGCCGTTGCAGCCACAGCGGAATACGTTTATCGGTACGGGAACGCGTCAGCAACAGCGCGCGGGTGGCGTTGTGGCGAAATCGCACGATGAACATGGGCGTTTGCGAAATCGCTTCGATCAGTAAACCCTTGATGTCATCAAAAGACAAACGAAAAAGTTTTTCAATATCCGGCGGTTCATCGGCATCGAGCAGGCGGAAGAGCATGCCGTCGTCGTCATAAGTGAATTGCACCTGCAGGCCAAACCGTTTTTCCAACGCCGAACCGAGCGCCGTGGCCCAGGCGCCGACAACGCGACCGCCAAATGGCGCGTGAATAACGATCTGCGGTTCGTTGACCGCATCGCGAAAATATTCAACGACGATATCATGATCCGTTGGAACGTGATGCGTATGTTCCTGTTGTCGCTCAAGAAAATGCTTCAATCCCGCAACGGTATTTTCATCGGCAAACAGCGCGGCCGGCGACAGGACTTCTGAGGTCATGAGCTCTTTTCGAAAGGCGCCGATTTTTCGGCTGGTGATAAAATCGCGGAACATCGGTTCGCCTTTCCAAAACGGCGCGCGTGGTTTGGTGGATCCGCGCGGCGTCACCAAAATGCGGTCACGCGTGATTTCCGTAATGCGCCATTCGTTATTGCCGAGGAAAAAAATGTCGCCAACTTTGGACTCAAAAACAAATTCCTCTTCCACCTCGCCCAGGCGCGTGTTGGCGCCCTCGAGATAAACGCCATAGTAACCGCGGTCTTCGATGGTACCGCCGTTCATCACCGATAGCAAGCGGGAACCACGCCGTGCAATGAGCATGTCGTTCACCCGATCCCAGGTGAGGCGCGGCTGCAGCGCGCGCAGCTCGGTATCGCCAAATCGGCCGGACAACATATCAATAACGTTATTGAAAGCGATCTCGGACAAATGGCGATAACAATAGCTGTTTCGTAAAAGATGATAAAGACCGAGCCGCGGCCAGTCGCGCATTGCGACCTCGGCGACTATGTGCTGCGACAGAACGTCGAGCGCGTTTTCCGGGATAGACGTTTCTTCGATATCGCGCTTGACCATCGCCTGGGTGATCGCGAGGCAGTCGTCGACATCCGCCTGATACAGCGGAATGATGCGGCCCTTGCTGGTGGAATCGAGGACGTGACCACTGCGACCGACGCGCTGCAAACCGGAACTGACAGTGCCCGGCGATTGCAACTGCACAACGAGATCAATGCTGCCGATGTCGATACCGAGTTCGAGCGATGCTGTGGCGATGACCACCGGGATATCGCCCGCTTTAAGTCGTGCTTCGGTTTCGTAACGCATCTCGCGCGAAATACTGCCGTGATGCGCCAGCGCCAGTTCGGCATCCGGGTCGCCGGTGAGCTGACGATGTTTTTCATTCAACTGCCGCGCCACTTTTTCCGATTGCGCCCGCATGTTGACAAAAACCAGGGTGTTCCTGTGCGAGATGATCAGGTCATACAATTTATCAATCACCAGGGGCCAGACCGAGGCGTCCGGCAAATCGCTCCAATCAAGGACGGGCGAGATGACTCGCACGTCCATATCCTTGCGCTGACCGGCGTCCACAATGGTCACAGGGCGCGGGCGGTGTTTTGCGGTTGTGGGATCATACGACAAACCACCGAGATAGGCTGCCACGCGCTCCAGCGGTTTTTGCGTTGCCGATAAGCCAATGCGCGTTGGCTCATGGTCCAGCACACCCATCAACCGCTCAAGCGACAAACTCAAATGTACGCCGCGTTTGTTATTGCAGATGGCGTGAATTTCATCAACAATAACGTATTTGAGATGACGGAAAATCAATCTGCCTTTTTCTGAGGTCAGCAACAGGTACAGCGACTCGGGCGTGGTGATCAAAATATGCGGCGGTTTTTTCACCATGGATTGACGCAGGTGCGACGGCGTGTCGCCAGTGCGCACAGCTTTGCGGATAGTCGGCGGCTCAAAACCCAACTCGCGCGCCGCCCGGCGAATGCCGGACAACGGTTCTTCAAGATTACGGTGAATATCATTATTGAGCGCTTTCAGGGGCGAGATGTACAACGTGTGCACGCCTCTGGAATTGGCCTCAAATGCTGTGGCATCGGTTTCCAGGCCCTGACGAAACAGATCATCCAGGCACCATAAAAATGACGCCAACGTTTTGCCGGAACCGGTTGGGGCCAAAATGAGCGTATGGTCGCCTGCAGCAATTTTCGGCCAGCCCATACTTTGCGGCGGACTGGGATGATCGAATCGTTCGCCGAACCACTTTTCCGTCGCGGGATGAAAGCCGAGATTTTTAAATATTGATGTAGACATGAATAACGTATGTGTCAATTCCCACAAAAGAGTCTTGCCACGAATTAGACAAATTTACCAATTGGAACGAAAGCAGCATCGGTTCCTCATTGATATCAAATTCGTTGAATTCGTGGTACCAATTTTTTTGATCGCGCCAATGCAACAATCAATACAAAGCGCTTAATTCCGATGAAAACTCTCGCCGATGAATGTCAGCCCGTCAACGATGCCGGTGCGCCAATAGGACCAGCCGTGGCCGCCATCGCGGACGCGAAATTCGTGCGGCACCTCTTTTATCAGCAAAGCTTTGTGCAGCAACATATTGCCGCGGATGAGAAAATCGTCATCGCCGCAATCGATGTAATACCGGACTTTTTTCAGTTCATCAAGCGATTTGGTGTTGACCAGATCCACCGAATGATGCTCGCGAAAAACTTTGGGAAGATCGCCGTTTTCGAGCGGGCCGAAAATTCTACCATAAAACTCGTCCCAGTTTCTTCTCGTATTACCGCCCAAAAGTTCCTCATCTTCGTAGGCCGCCGAACTAAAAGCGGCGCAAGCGGCAAATAGATCCGGGTAACGCATGGCAAACATCAAACAACCGAATCCGCCCATGGACAGTCCGGAAATGCCGCGAAACTCCTTTTGCGGGCGGGTGCGATATTCCTTATCGATAAACGGAATGAATTCCTGAATGAACATATCTTCCCAACGATCTTGATCCTTATAATCGTTGGAATAAAAAGTGACCTTGCCATCGGGCATCACGATGATCATCGGCGGAATGGACCGGTCCGCAATGGCGCGGTCCGCCGCCTGTTGAATTTCACCGAACTGCACCCAGCCCCATTCCTTGTCGGAATAGCCGTGCAACAGATAGACAACCGGATATTTCCGCGTAGATTCGTCATAACCGGGCGGCAAATAAATACAATAATTGACATCGTACGAGACGATTTTGCTCGGCATGGAAAGCGATTCAACAATCTTGCCGTTTGGCTGCGCGATGAGCAGAGACGTCAGTAGAAGCGATTGAACGAGAACGTGTTTCAGCATGAGTACCTCGGCAGTATGGAGATTTTTGTTGTTATGCGTATGTCAATATAAGATTTTGAACAGATTGTCAAAGAAAAATCGAAATTTGCTCAGAAATCTTTCTGCAAGCGTAAATGTTATATGTATGGTTAAAAAGAATCAGACATTTAGGGCTTGGATTAGGGCATCGATTCTAAATTAATTCAGGAATTTTTTGACGACTGTCAAGGAGCATAAAATGATTTCGTCCCGATCCTCTCATTTCCTCGTGGTTGTTTTTCTTTTATTTTTCTTTTCATCTTTAACCTTTTCCGCAGCCGATCCTATAGAAATTATTCTCAAGGCTGAAACGGCGACGTTATCACCCGGCATGCAGATTGTGCCGGATGGCATGGCCATCGATAACTATGCTATTCACGGTTATCCGCACAATAAAAAGGGATGGGCCGAATTTGAGGTCAATATCCCAAAATCCGACAAGTACATTATCTGGGGCCGCGTCCATGCGCGCGACGGCTATGCCAACTCGTTTTTCGTTCAGGTTGACGGCAAAGAAGTGGTCGTGTGGGACCTGCTGAAGCGTAATTATTACATCTGGGAATATGTGACCAAACGCGGCAATGGGTATACGACAACCCCGGATGTGGCGCCGATGATCTATTATCTGACGGCCGGCCGGCACATCATTAAAATCGGCAATCGCGAAAAAGAGACGCGGCTCGATGAACTGATCGTGACGAACGATCTTGAACGTGTCTATGATGACCATCCGTCGACGTGGCTCTCTGTGGTGGCGCCACAAATGGGCGAAGTGATTGTTCCCGGCTCCACATACGACATCAAATGGGCGTCACGCTATATATCCGACAAGGTGAATATTGATCTTTCAACAACTCTGGGCGATACGTTTGATTTTCCGATCGTTCATGGCACTGAAAATGACGGCTCCTATCTATGGCAGGTGCCGGACTATTTCAACCGCGCCAAGCTAGTCATCCGCATTTCCGATGCGGACGGCCGACCGTTCGATATCAACCGAGGCTATTTTGCCGCGATTCATCCGGACGATGTGTCGCTGACGCTGCTCAATCCGGTTGCCGGCGATACGCTTGTTGCCGGTTCAAAATATATTATAAAATGGAAGGAACTTGCGTTTAACGGCAAGGTGACAATCCAGTTGAGTACGGATAACGGCGCCTCGTGGGAGACCATTGCGAACAATCAAAATGCGGCCGGAGAAAACGATTGGACCGTTTGGGAGTCGCCGTCCGATTCCTGCCGGATTAAAATTATGGATGAGGTCGATGGCGATCCTTACGATATTAGCGAACCGTTCAGCATCGTATCCGCGCCTGCCGTTGCCGATGGTCCGGCGAGCCGGGAGAATGGCTATTCTCTTATCCCGACGGCATTTGAAATTCAACGTAACTATCCGAATCCGTTTAACCCTGTGACCTCAATTGAATACGGCCTTCCGGAGGCTGAATTTATTCATCTGTCGGTCTATGATGTTCGTGGTCGCCTGGTTGACGTTCTTGTGGATGGCCATATGGAAGCCGGTTGGCACGCCGTCACCTGGGACGCGACTCAATATGCATCCGGATTGTATGTGACTGTTCTGCAGGCCGGATCGTATCGCGCGGTTCATAAGATGACGTTGATGAAATAAAAACGTGGTGAGATTCAAGGCTCGTGGATTCACGAGCCTTTTTTATTTTCAGCCCTCAAAACCGCAAGCTCAAACAACTCAAGCCGCCATCCACTTTTTGGAACTCGGACATGTCCAGCTCGATGGTTTCATAGCCGGCATCCTCAATCATTCGTTTCGCTTTTGGGAATCCGGCCGCTACAAGCACCTTGTTGTTGATCCACAGACAATTCGCCGCATAGGCTTCATTTTTTTCAATTTCCAATATATTGAACTGACGAAATGCCGGGTGATTGACAAATTCGCCGCACGCGACCAGATTATTGTGTTCCAGATAGGCAACGCCGGTTTTGAGATGCAGCACGTTTTTTAGCTGAACCGTTGAAGCGGTGAATCCGTACGACTGTAGAATAGCCATCATGTGTTCGGCCCCCAATTTATTCGTCCGTTTCGACAATCCGATAAAAAAGTGGGTGCCGGCCATCAAAATGTCACCGGCTTCAACGGTGCCCGGAGGGTGAATGTTTTCCACGTGTTTATAAAAAGAATGTGCAATGTCCTTTATAGAATCAATCTCGCCGCGGCGGCTGGGCGCGCCGGGATTCGTGATGATGGCGCAAGACGGGGTAAGCAATGCTGTATCTTCCACAAAGGTCGAGTCCGGAAAAGCATCATCAGGATCGAGAATCGTAACGCTCAAACCGCAATAATGCAGCGCATCGATATAGGCCGCGTGCTGTTTAATGGTGTGTTCATAGACGGGTTTACCCAAATTGGCCGATGTCAGCCCCTCAACAATCGATGGCCCGGGAATACGCACGATAGCATGTGTGAACATGAGACTCCTTTTTTGTATGACCTGCACAGAATATAAAAAAATTCATCTCAAAGTGATATCACTTGTTGTATATTTTGAGAAATATAACTATTTTTGAAAGTCATTCAATACGTTGTCATCCAAATATCGAACCGGCACGTTGTGCCATATCCCCACCCTTCAACATAAAAGTGTTCTAAAGCAACTGAAAAGGTAAGACGTTCAATACACTTTTACGCAACAACTTTAAATCACACTTTAACATCTCAACTGTGGAGGAGAGAACTTATGGACGCTATGTCTCCGGGCAAACGATTTGTCCTGGGGCTGCAAATGCTGTTTGTGGCATTTGGCGCCCTGGTCCTTGTGCCGCTGCTGACCGGGCTTGATCCATCCATCGCCCTGTTTACAGCCGGACTCGGTACCATCGTTTTTCAATTCATCACCAAAACCAAAGTGCCGGTGTTTTTGGCCAGCTCTTTTGCGTTTATCGCGCCGATTCAAATCGGCATCAAAGAGTTTGGCATTAACGCCACATTGGGCGGTCTGGTCTCCGTCGGGCTTGTCTACCTCATCCTGGCGGGGTTGGTCAAGCTGCGCGGCACCGCCGTGATTGAAAAGTATCTACCGCCGGTGGTCACCGGACCGGTCATCATGGTCATCGGTTTAAAGCTGGCGCCGGTGGCGGTGAGCATGACAAAAAATTTTAGCGGTTCCGGCGATGTGCAATGGCAAGCCGTTCTTATCGCGGTCATTGCGCTCATCACTACCATTTTGGTTGTGCTGTTGGGCAAAGGCATGCTCGGTCTCATCCCGATTTTTATGGGCATTGTCGTTGGTTACATCGTTTCGATCTTTTTCGGCGCTGTTGATTTTACGCCCGTGAAAGAAGCCGCCTGGTTTTCCATTCCCTGGGTGAGCGCTATTGAAAACGGCGCCTACGGACTGCCGGTTTTTGATATCGCCGCCATCCTGTTCATCCTGCCGGTGGCGATTGCTCCGGCCATTGAGCACGTCGGTGATGTTGTAGCCATCTCATCGGTGACCGGCAAAGATTATGTCGAAGATCCCGGTCTGCATCGCACGCTCGCTGGCGATGGCATCGCCACTTCCATTGCGGCGTTTCTTGGCGGCCCGCCAAACACGACCTATTCGGAAGTTACCGGCGCTGTCGCGCTGCTGAAAATTTTTGATCCGATTCTCATGCGCATTGCGGCCATCGCGGCTATTGCGCTGGCGTTTTTGGGGAAACTCGGCGCTATTCTCAAAACCATTCCGGTGCCGGTGATGGGTGGTATTATGGTGTTGCTGTTCGGCATGATTGCCGCGATCGGCATCAGCACGCTCATTCGAAATAAAACCGATCTGGGCAAGGCGCGCAACCTCGTCATCGTCGCTGTCATTCTCGTTTTTGGTATTGGCGATATGGCGCTCGGTTTCGGCAAATTTCAACTGGCCGGTATTGGATTGGCCGGTGTCGTCGGTGTCGTTTTAAACATGATCATTCCGGATAAAAAGTAACAACACATAAATCAATTGGATGGGCAGGAGAAAAAGCGATTTTATCAAACAAAGCCGAATTATCCTATTGATCCTGCTTGTCTAATAAACCTTAACCTATCGTTCGTGGAGGAACAGATGAAAAAAGTTGTCGTTCTTTTGGTTTTACTTTTGGCTTTTGCCAGCTTTGCGCAAAATCTTCAAGTTCATTATGATTTTACAAAAGACCGCCAGTATGTCACCACAACCCTGGAAATGTTCAAACCGGATGCGCTCGGTTCGACGTTCTGGTTTTTCGATATGGATTACAATTCCGCTCAACCGAACAAATCCGGTTCACTGGCGTATTGGGAAATCGCTCGCTACTTTACGCTTCCGGTTCTGGACAACAAACTTTCCGCAACCATTCAATATAATGATGGTTTGCTGATTGGTCCGGCAGGCAACGGTTATTGGGGTGCGCCGCTGAATAGCGTCTGGCTCGGCGGCGTCAGCTACTTTATCCCGGTTGGCAAAGGAAATCTCAGTGTTGATCTGCTTTATCGCCAAATGGATGTCTCCGACAAACCGGATGCCCAGTTGACGCTGGTCTGGTTCTATCCCTTCCTGAATGGCAAACTGCACTTTATGGGTTTCCTGGATTACTGGTCGCAAGATATGCCTGGCGACGACGGCATTGAGAAAAAAGGCGTGCTGCTGACCGAACCGCAATTGTGGTACACGCTGAATAACCACATTGCCGTTGGCGGCGAAGTTGAAATTAGCCGCAACTTTGGCGGTTACATGGACGACGTCAAAGTGTTCCCGACTATCGGCGTCAAATGGACATTCTAATTGAGGAGGAGCCATGAGTGACTATTTTAAATTAAAACAGGCCGGCAGTACTGTCAAAGCCGAAGTCATCGGCGGTCTGACGACATTTTTGGCGACGATGTACATCATCGTGGTCAATCCGGCGATTATCAGCGAAACCGGCATGCCGTTCAGCGGCGTGCTCACCGCAACGATTCTCGTGAGCGCGTTTTCCAGTATTGCCATGGGTTTATACGCCAACAATCCTATTGTTCTGGCCCCCGGCATGGGCTTAAATGCGTTCTTTACCTATGCGGTTGTTCTTGGCATGGGTGTAAAGTGGGAAACGGCGCTGGGCGCAGTTTTCTGGTCCGGTATTGTTTTTATTCTGTTATCGGTTTTTAACGTGCGCACGGCCATCGTCAAAGCGATCCCGAAACAATTGCGCTACGCTATTGCCACCGGTATTGGTCTGTTCATCGCTACGATCGGATTCATCAACGCCAAATTCATCGTTGCGAATCCGGCCACGATTGTTGGTCTGGGCGAGCTGAATTCGATCACTATCACTTTTGTGATTGGCCTGGCGATCACGGCGATCCTTGTCGTTCGCCGTCTTCCGGGCGCGCTGATTTTGGGTATCGCGATCACGACGATTATGGCGATTCCCATCGGCCGATTCTGGGGCGATGCCTCGGCGATCAATTTTGGCACATCAACTCTGGTCACCTGGAAAGGACTGTTTGCCGCGCCGGATTTCAGTGTCATGTTCAAACTGGATTTTATTGGTTCGCTGAAACTCGCCATGTGGCCGGTTATCTTTGCTTTCCTGTTTACCGATATGTTTGACAGCCTCTCCACCTTCATCGGTGTCGCGGAAGCGGCTAATCTGGTGGATGAGAACGGCGAACCGCACAACATCAAGGAATCGCTGATTGTCGACGGCGTCTCAACGACCATTTCCGGTTTGTTCGGCACCAGCTCCGGAACGAGCTATATCGAATCGGCAACCGGTATTGAAGAAGGCGGCCGCACCGGATTGACGGCGGTTGTCGCCGGTCTGCTATTTTTGCCGTTCATCTTTTTCTCGCCGCTGCTGTCGATTGTGCCGTCCATTGCCACGGCGCCGGCGCTGGTTTTAGTTGGCGTGTTCATGATGAAACCGGTGGCCAAAATCAACTGGGGCCAACTGGATGACGCCATTCCGGCGCTGCTGGCTCTGATTCTCATCCCGCTCACCTATTCCATTACTCAGGGTATTGTCTGGGGATTTTTGAGCTGGACCGCCATCAAACTGTTGACCGGCAAAAAACAAGACATCAGCATCATGCTGATCATTATTGATGCTTTTGCCATTTTGGCGCTCGTCCTCTAGTCTATACAACCTGTCAGCGTTTTATACGCTGACAGGTTTTAATACTCCACTCTATTCGGATTTTTAATCCATTGTTCCAAAACAGCGATCCCCTCAGCTTTGAGATTCTGGAACGATTCGATGTTTTCATCCATCTTGGCTAGTTGGCTGTCGGCCACGAACACCAGGCCGTCGACACCGCGCAAAACCAGCTTGCGGGTGGCGTTGTAGTAGACCTGGCCGGGCACGGTGTATAGTTGAAACTTGGTGGCAAAGCCCTGGATGTCGCCGACATTGACCGGCAGG
>CAYSNA010000111.1:0-13631 GCA_964432185.1 uncultured Cytophagia bacterium | reverse complement strand
CTCGGCGATTTATTACACCCGGCGCGGCGTCATCAAACCAAAAACCGAGGGTCAGGAAGCCTACTGGCTGTCGGCGCAAAAAAACGATATTGTCGTCGCGATTGGCCCGGCCGGAACAGGCAAAACGTATATGGCCGTTGCGATCGCCCTGGCCCGCATGCGCGACAAAGATGTGGACCGCATCATCCTGTGTCGTCCCGCCGTTGAGGCGGGGGAGAGCCTTGGCTTTTTGCCCGGAGATCTGCAGGATAAGGTTGATCCCTATCTCCGTCCGCTTTACGACGCCCTGTTTGATATGGTGCCGGGAGAAAAGTTAAAAAAGCATATCCAGGGACGCATCATTGAAGTGGTGCCGCTCGCTTATATGCGCGGCCGTACCCTCAATAACGCCTTTGTCATTCTGGATGAAGCGCAGAACGCGACATCCGCGCAGATGAAAATGTTTCTGACTCGTCTCGGACCGAATTCGCGCGCCATCATTACCGGCGATGTGACGCAGGTCGATTTGCCGAAAAATGTAACCTCCGGTCTCATCGAAATCCAAAACGTGCTCAAGGGGATTGACGGTATTGATTTTGTTTATCTGACCGACCGGGACGTCGTACGTCATCGTCTCGTTCGTGAAATTATTAACGCGTATGCAGCGTTTACCACAGAGAAAATCTGATCTGAAACGAGTGTTGAGATAGGTTGATATTTTGAATATTCTAAAAAGATTTCGCAAAAATAATCACTCGGAACGCAATGCTCAAAAAAAGACCAGTTGGGCCGATGTGCGTGTCGTTACAAAACGATACTATATCGAATTCATCAGCCTGTTAGTCTTTGCCGCCGTTCTGACCCTGATGTTTCCCAAAGGTAAATCTTTTGAATATGCCGACTTGACAAAAGGCCAGGTGTGGGATCGCGAGGAGGTCATCGCCACCTTTACATTTCCCGTTCTCAAAAGTCCGGAAGAATATCAAAATGACATTAAAGAGGCGCGCGACAGCGTCATTCCGGTTTTTGATCTGGATGAAAGTGTGCGACAGACTCAATTGGAGGAGTTGAGCAGCTTTACCCAGCGGGTTTCCGCGCGTTTGAAGGGCAAAGTTACGACACTTGAAGATCTGAAGGAACATTTTTCACAAGCCGGCATCCTCATCTCTGATGAAGACATCCAGCTTCTCCTTAATGCTTTTGAATCCAATACCAATGCCGGCAAGAGCCGAAATACCGGGCCGCGAGTGGCCATATTTGAGAAAATCTCCAGCACAGTGTTATCGCTGGTTGACGACCTCTTTGCCGCCGGTATTATTAATGTCTCGAAAAGCGAACTGCCGCCAAATACCACCAAACTTCGCATTCGGCAAGATAATGCTGTTGAAGAAGAAGAGTTATTGCAGTTCTATCTCGATGTCGACGAAGCTGAAAAGTCCCTTTTAAACAGCATTCGTGAAGATGAAGAACTGGATGAAAAAGAGGAAAAGGTCGCCTATACAATTGGCGAGCATTTTTTAGCGCCGAATGTCATTTATGATGCGCAGGAAACGGAAAATCGTCGGAACGAGGCCGAGTATAGCGTGCCAAAGGCGAAAGACCAGGTGCTTGATGGCGAGCGGATTATTGAAGGCCATGAACGGTTGACGCAGGCGCATATTGAAAAACTAAACTCCCTCGCCATTGCCAAGGCTGAACGAGACGAGATGGAAGGCTTTTGGACCTCATTGAAACCGAATATCGGCAAGTTCTTTCTGGTTCTGCTTATTTTGTCCATCCTTGCCATTTATTTAATTACCGATCGTCCGACTATTTTTAATGACCGAAAAAAACTTGTGCTTATTGCACTCAATTTGATTTTCATAGCTATTTTGACGTTTATATCGAATAGCTTTGCGCTTTCCTCCTATATCATTCCGGTGACGGTCGTTTCGCTTATCATTACCATCTTTTTTGACAGCCGCGTTGGTTTGTTTGTTACCGTGATCGCGGCGTTGCTCGTCGGTGCAATGCGCGGAAATGAATATGCCATTACCTTCACATCGGCCTTTGTTGGCGCCATTGCGGTGTTGACGGTTCGCAAAGTTCGAACCCGCAACTGGATTATCCGTTCGGGATTGCTCATCAGCACGGCTTATATCATTGTCATTTTGGTGAATGGCCTAATTTCCTATACCGAATTTCCGGATATTTTTCGCAACTGGTGGATCGGGATTTTGAACGGATTCCTGACGCCGGGCATCGCCTATCTGCTGATCATCATTCTTGAATCCATTTTTGATTTGACCACCGATATGACGTTGCTTGAGCTCTCCGATTTTAATCATCCGCTTTTGCGGCAACTGCATCTCGAAGCGCCGGGAACATACCATCATTCCTATCTTGTCGGCATGTTGGCCGAGGCGGCAACCGAAGCGCTCGGCGGCAATGCCCTGTTGGCGCGCGTCGGTTCATACTATCACGATATCGGCAAACTCGAAAAACCAGAGTATTTTGTTGAGAACCAAACCAAGGGCCGCAATCCGCAGGAAAAGCTGGCGCCGACCATGAGTTCTCTCATTCTGGCGAACCACGTGCGACGCGGCGGCGAAATTGCCCGCGAATATGGTTTGCCCAAAGAGATTGAAGCTTTTATCTATCAGCACCACGGCACTTCGTTGATGAGCTTTTTTTATCAAAAAGCGCTCGAGCAGAGCTCGGATGACTCGGTTTCGGAAAATGAATTCCGTTATCCCGGCCCGCGGCCGCAAAGCCGTGAAACCGCCATTGTCATGATGGCCGACGCGGTTGAAGCGGCATCGAGAACCCTAAAAGAGCCGACGCCAAGCCGCATTAAAGGGCTGGTCGAACAAATTATTGATGAACGTTTCAAAAGCGGCGAGCTCGATGATTCACCGTTAACGTTAAAAGATTTGTCAAAAATTTCGCAGGCGTTTCAAAAAATACTTATAGGCCGCTTCCATGGCCGGGTAGAGTACCCAAAAAATGAGGTGAAAGAACAACGGAATGCAAAATAAAATCCATATTGAAAATACGGGCGATTACGACCTTCCACTCGCTCTTATTGAAGAAATGGTAAACTGGATTTTGCACTCTGAGGGGCAGAATTTTCCCTGGGAGCTGACGTTTGTGTTTGTCAGCAACGACTTTATTACCGAACAGAATAAATACTATTTTTCCAAATCCACGCCAACGGATGTTATTTCATTCAATTTGTCCGATTCGCCGGATGAACCCGAAGGTGAAATTTACATTTCAGTCGAGATGGCAAAAGCCAACGCCCAAGAGTACGGCGTAACGTTGGAGAACGAATTATTGCGTCTTGCGGCGCACGGCGTCTATCATGTGCTCGGTTACGAGGATTCGACCGAGAGCGACAAACAACAGATGACGGCCAAGGAAGACAGCGCGTTAAACTCGATCACCACTGAAAAAAGTTAGGAGGAATCCTTTTTGGAGCCCGACCCTTATAGTAGTCAATTGATATTTTTCTTTGTTCTGCTCGCGATTTCGGCCTTTTTCTCCGGCTCCGAAACCGCGTTTTTTTCCATTAATAATTTTTTGTCGCAAAAGTTAAAAGAGGAAAATTCGGCCGCTGCGCGGCGCACGCTTGCGTTGCTTAAGCACCCCCGCCGACTTTTGGTGACGATTCTCGTCGGCAATACACTGGTTAAC
The DNA here is from genome assembly GCA_964432185.1 of uncultured Cytophagia bacterium. Taxonomy (GTDB): domain Bacteria; phylum Zhuqueibacterota; class Zhuqueibacteria; order Residuimicrobiales; family Krinioviventaceae; genus Kriniovivens. Next base: position 9,977 of record CAYSNA010000111.1, on the reverse strand, counting down.
GTCACGGCCGCATCTCTCGCCGCCATTATGGTGATGCGTTTTGCGCACGAAATTGGCATCGGCCGCACCCTCGCCATTTTTATCAATGTTGGGCTGGTCACCTTTCTCATTCTCATTCTGAGCGAAATTACTCCGAAAATTGTCGCCGTCAAAAATCCGACGACCTTTGCCAAAAATGTCTCCATTATATTATGGCTGCTGTATTACGCCTTGCTGCCGGTCTCCTTTGTTTTTGACCGGTTGATGGCGTGGATGACCTCTTCATTCGGACTCGAAGAAGACGAAAAAGAACGATTGCTGGAAGTGGACGAGTTCCAGACGCTGCTCGATATTGGCGAGGAGCAGGGCGATCTCGAGGAAGATGAAAAAGAAATGCTGCACTCGATTTTTGAGTTTGGCGAAACCAATGTCCGCGAGATCATGATTCCGCGCACGGACGTCATCTGTGTGCCGCTGGATATTCCCATTCATGAGCTCGTCCATGTCATCAAGAACAAAGGGCACACGCGCATTCCGGTATACAAGGAAACCATCGACCAGATTCAGGGCATCGTCAATGCCAAGGATTTACTCTCTCTTTATGTTGAAGAGAAAAAGGATTTCAATATTCTTGAACTGGCACGGCCGCCCATTTATGTGCCGGAGAGTAAAAAAATTGATGATCTGCTGCGCCTCTTTCAGGAAGAACGCCAGCACATGGCCATTGTGGTGGACGAATACGGCGGCACCTCGGGCATCGTCACGCTTGAGGACATTATCGAAGAGATCGTCGGCGAGATTCGCGACGAGTATGACAAGGAACCGTCGCTCTCCCGCAAAATTGACGACAAGACCTATATCGTCAATGCAAAAATTGATATTGAGGAGCTCAACGAACTGATCGCCATTGATATTCCGGAATCCGATGATTACGAAACGCTTGGCGGTTTTATTCTGGAGCGGATCGGCTCGTTGCCCGAGGTGAATGAGACGATTCATCATAAGGATTATGTGCTAAAAATGGAACGCGTTGAAAAGAACCGAATTATCAGCGTTCGCATCAGCCACGAGCCGCAGCCGCCAACGCCAAACGGCAATGCCTAGAATCGGGTCTTGCGATCCTGCGGTAAAATAACCAAAATTGACTTGCTTCTTTTGCATTTCTTGATAATTTAAAAACAAAAAGTGGCGGGATTTTTACGAGGAGATGAATCATGTTAAAACTCAAATTTGATTGGCGCGACGTCCTCAAAGCACCGCGCCTGGCTTTGAGCCTGCAAAAAATGTGGATCCAGTTGGTCGGCATGTCCGTGGGCTTTGTCGTTTATCTGGCCTTGTCATATTTGAGTCTTGTGGTCGCCGGCTACGAGTTGAATTCGGCCTGGTCGCAATTTGGGTTGCTGCCCTGTTTATTTGCTATCGGCGATTCGTTCCCGTGGAGTAGTTGGCTGATCGCCGGTGTCGGCAGTCTGTTTCTTTTTGTCACCTATCTCATCACCAACACAGCCGTGGCGCGCGCGGTATACATGACCTCAAAAGGCAACTCCTTCTACACCTGGAAAGAGTCTTTTGCATTTGCTTTTCGTAAATTCTGGTCGATTATCCTGACGCCTTTGGCGTTGCTCATTCTTATCGGACTTTTAGTGCTCGGCGCTCTTGTCGTCGGACTGCTCGGAAAAATTCCGTTTGTCGGCGAAATCGGCGTCAGTCTGTTTACGATTCTCTGGCTGCTGAACGGCTTGCTCGTCTTTTTCCTGGTCCTCGTTGTTTTGGCGGCGGTGCTGCTATTGCCGAGTATCATTGCCACCACGGATGAGGATGCCTTTGAGGCGATCTTTCAAAGCATGTCCATTGTCTGGAGACAGCCGTGGCGATTCCTGTTTTATCTTGCCATCACGGCGGTGATGGCCGTCGTTGCCCTCGCTGGTCTGGGCTTTTTCGTCAAACAGGCGGTCACCATCATGAATGCATTGATGAGTTCGTTCATGGGCACCGATTATATCAATTTGGCCAATAATGGCCAGGCGTTGCTGCAGGGCTGGATTCTGTTGTCGAACAATATTCTCGACACGCTCTATCAGGGTTATGCCTCGGTTTTCTTTTTCTCCAACCAATTTGTCGCGATCCCATCGGCGGATTTACCGGGCTCGGTTGTTTTCGCCTCCTATGTGTTTGCGCTGAACCTGCTGTTTGTCGGCGGCTGGGTGATCAGTTACGGTTTGTCCACCTTTACCGCCGGCACAACCGTATCTTTTATCATTCTTAAATTTAAAAAGGATGAAGACAATCTCCTCGATCGTCTGGATGCTGAAGAAGAAATCGAAGACGAATCCGTTTCGGACAGCGTCGGCCCGGATGTTGAGAGTGAAGAAACATCAAAAGAAGACTAGTTGAGAAAAAACGCCGGAGAAACAATGGGCTTCGGCGTTTTGTTTGACCTGCCTATGCCGCTGCACGTCCATCTAACATTGGGATTTGAGAGTGAGGCAATCCTTTTTACCAAAAATCGCAGCTGTATTGTGCGGCTTTTTTTTTATCACTGCACTCTACAGCGCCGAAAAGACGGACGACGAGACGCCGGATGAACATTTTGTCTCGGCCGAGCCCTTCGACATGCCCTTTCTCTTTGATTCAACAGCCGTTTTTTATCAACCCCGTTTTCGCTATGCGCCCTCTCAATATCTGCCGATAGCGCCAATTGCCGTCACCGCCGAACCGGGCATTCATAAAACTCGGCTTGGCTTTACCGTTGCTGCTCTGGCGTCTGCAAATATTTATGCCTATCAACAGTTTAAAAACATTTGGTGGGATTATCCGACTTCGCCGTTTCATTTGTACCGCGGCTGGCGGCAGACCGAGGGGTGGTATGACTTTGGCCCGGATGACAGCCTCTGGCATCACATGGACAAGTTTGGTCACTATTATGTCACAAGGACGTTATCGCTTTTTTTCTCGGATACGGCCCAGTGGATTGGATTTGACGAATCCTCCTCCCGATGGCTTGGCGCTCTGACGAGCTGGCTGTTTTACCTTCAAATTGAAATTTTTGACGGCCAGTTTGAACAGTGGGGATTTTCGCTTGGGGATTTGACCGCCAACACGGCGGGCGCTTTTATGCCGGTGCTTTGCCATCATGTGCCGGCGCTGCAAAATTTTACGTTTAAACTGAGTTATGCGCCGAAAGAAATCCAGTTACAACAGTACATGATTGAGGATTACGCCGGCATGACCTACTGGCTCACTGCCAATCCACAGAATGCTTTTGCATGGATTGATCCGCTGTGGCCGAATTTTTTAAACCTGGCGCTCGGTTATAGTGTGACGCAAAAAGCGCACGGCGAGATCGAGCTTTTTTTAAGCCTGGATTATGATTTGACAGCACTCCAAACGCGCAGTTCCTTTTGGAATCGCGTATTGTATTATTTAAATTTCATCCATCTGCCGGCGCCGGCGATAAAGTTCAGGCCGACAACGGCATATTATCTGCTTTATTATTAACAGCATGCGCGAATTCGTTGTTCGCAAAAAAAGGCTATGGAGGTATATATCAATGACGTATGGGACTGTAAAGAACTGGGATGCTTCAAAGGGATTTGGTTTCATCACTACGGATGATGACGAAGACCTCTTTTTACACGTGAGCAATTTGATGGCGAGTTTGCCGGCTGCTCAGGTCAAAGAGGGAATGCGCGTCAAATTTGACATAAAGAGCGACATGCGCGGGGACAAGGCGGTAAATGTGCGTAGAGCATAGAGTGGGCGGATTGGCATGTCCCGAGCATCAACAACATATGAGGTTTAATAAAAGGGACAACAATGTCAGAAGTATTCGTAAAAATCAACAATCGGCAGCTTGGCCCCCTGAACAAACGGGAGATCAAAAATCTCGTCGTTAACGGAGAATTCACCCAGGAAGATCTGGTCTATCATGAGGATTCGCAGGAATGGGTGGAAGCGCGAGAAATTGATGATCTGCGTAATATCTTTGTTACCGACAAAGAGGAGCGGCAGAAAAAGGTCTTTGCGATCGGCGGCGGCAAAGGCGGCGTTGGCAAAACCGTTCTCAGCGCCTCGCTCGGCATTGGCCTGGCCTCGTATGATAATGAGGTTGTCATTGTTGATGCCGATCTTGGCGGCGCCAATCTTCATACCGCCATGGGCATTCTTGAACCCGAATATACATTCTACCATTTTTATACGTTACAGCGCGAAAATCTTGAGGATATTTGCCTGGAAACGCCTGTCAGTAATCTCAAACTGATCAGCGGTGCTTGCGGCACCCTGGGGCTGGCGAATCCGCGCTATTCGCAAAAAGTCCGTTTTATCAACCAGCTTCGGCAACTCGACGCTGATTATATTTTGCTCGACCTGGGCGCCGGTTCGTCATACAATGTCATTGATTTTTTCCTCGCGGCCGATGAGGGCATTCTTGTGACCACCCCCGAGCCGACGGCGATTCAGGAAACCTTTAACTTTTTGAAAATCGCCATTATGCGACGACTGGTGCGTCAGTTCCGCGATAATCCACCCGTGTTGAATGTTTTCGATCGTTACATGTATTCCGAACCGGGAAAAATGCAGTTCACCATGGATGACATTATCAAGGATGTTAAAAGTATTGATAGCGATGCTTCCCATTACATCGAAAGTTTTTTGGAAAAATATCATCCGCGTCTCATCCTCAATATGGTGCACTCCAGCAAGGAAATTCGCGAAGGTGACTCCTTCCGTACCGCCGCGCACGACATCCTCAACGTTGAAGTCGATTATCTCGGCTTTGTCGAGTACGATGACGTTGTGCGCAAATCGGTCAACGAAATGAGACCGTTTGTGCTGGATAATCCTCGATCGAGAGCGGCGAAGAGCCTGGCCAGGTTGATTTCCGTCGGCCTTTTGCAAAAGAGCGGTTGGTCCGGCTATAAGGAAAGACGCCGGCTGCTGCAAACCTTTCGCGAGGAGGCTGCTGAATACCCGCAAACCATCGTTCGGGAAAGCGATACCATCTGCTCGGTCAACTGTTTTTACTGGGGCGATTGCGACTACCAGGAAGGCGGCTATCCGTGTCCCATCCGAAATTTGGATCCCATCTTTAAGCGGCATGGTTAGAATATCAGCCCCGGCACTGTCGGGGCTTTTTTATGCAGTACCATGCGCATCGACAATTTCTCTTGGTTTTGTCTTTTTCTCGCTCTATCTTCACACTTTGTTTATCTGATAGAAGTGCTATGCCGACAAGGATTGTGAAGACATTTAATAATATCCCGCCAACAGTGCGCAAACTCGGTTTTTTTTTCCTCAAGATCGTCATCGCGATTCTCGTGCTCTCGGTTCTTGTGCAGAAGCTGAGTTTTGAGCGCCTGGTGGAAGCATTTGTCGCGGCGGATAATCGGTTTATTGCTGCTGCCACTCTACTGCTTTTTCTGAATCTCTACTTTCAATTCTGCAAATGGCGTTTGGTCGTGCATCGCGAAAAAGCGGACGTCAAGCGGCGGCACCTGCTGTTTTCGCTGCTCGTGGGTATGGCGCTGGGTTTGGTTACGCCGGGGCGTGTCGGTGATTTTGGCCGTACTTTTTTTGTCCGGAACGTCGACTGGGCCAGGCTGCTCGGCTTGCTTATGGTTGACAAATTGATCACGCTCGCGGTGCTCTATCTTTTCGGCATTATCGGTTTATCGCACTTTATTTCCATGCGCATGCATCCGTTTGTCTGGTTGCCCATATTTTTAATGACGTTGATTTTGATTTCCCTGTTTTTGCTGCTTTTGTTGAGACCGGAGTTGTTGCGCAGCCTGTTGGCCCGCTTTCATCATCTGGTCACTCGCCACAGCGCTGTGGAAAAATTTCTCTCCGGCATTGAAATGGCAAATCCGGCGCTCAGCGCGCGATTGCTGCTGCTGACGTTCATACAAACGCTTACCTATTGCTCGCAATTCGTCTTGCTTGTTCAGGCATTTTTCAAAATTCCAATTCTGGCCGGTTTTCTCTCCACCTTTGCCGTGATGTTCACCAAATCTCTGCTGCCGATTTCTATCGGTGATCTCGGCATTCGCGAAAGCGCATCCGTTTACTTTTTCGGTCAGTTCGGTACGCCTGATGTCGCCGCTTTTAATGCGTCATTTTTATTGTTTCTGATGAACGTGCTGCTGCCAAGTCTGGCCGGCCTAGTTTTGTTGCTGTTCAAACGTCAAACTGTTTTATCTATTCATGGGAAAAAGTCCACTGTTTGATCTTGTATTTTACTTTCAACTCTTCGGCACCATCCTCTATCTGATGTTCGGCGTCTGGATTATTATCGGTCTGCGTCGACTTCGAACAAAGGCGAAAAATTCCCATCAACCCTCTGTCTCCGTCATCATCGCCGCCCGCAATGAAGAAAAAAATATCGGTGCCTGTCTGAATGCGCTGCTGCAACAAAATTATCCGCAGAACAATATTGAGATCATTGTGGTGGACGACCATTCCGAAGATCAAACCGCGGCGATTTGCAGGGCGTTCGATCCGAGCCGGGTAAAACTTTATGCTCTTGGGGATGTCTCGGGCGTGTCGCCCAAAAAAGCGGCGCTGCATTACGGCATTCAGCGCAGCCATGGCGAAATCATTCTGGTGTCCGATGCCGATTGCCGCGCGTCCCTCACCTGGGTTTCCACGGTTGTTAACTATTTTGATAAAAATACCGCCGCAGTTGCCTCGTGGCTATATGTTGAAGAAAACAGAACGCTGCTCAGCAAACTCGAGTCGCTTGATTCGTTATCGCTGTCGTTTGTTGGCGCGGCCGGATTTGGCTGGGGCAGGCCGATTTTGGCCAATGGCGCCAATTTCGCCTATCGGCGCGAGGTTTATGACGAGCTGAACGGTTTTGACGGTCTCGCGCACTTTGTCTCTGGAGACGATGACCTGTTGCTGCAAAAAATTCATGCCGCCCAAAAATGGACGTGCGCTTTTGCGCCGGACTGGGGCGGCGCGGTTGTTACCGATGCGAATCCATCGCTGCGCCGCTTTTTTGAACAGCGTTTCCGTTGGGCTTCCAAAAGCAGCATTTACCCCGCGTGGGTGGTCGGATTTGAGGTGTTTGTCTATTTTTATCTGCTGTCCTTTCTCGTCACGGTGCCGCTTTTTTTGTTCAACGGATTGTCGATCACCTACCTGGTGCCTTTTCTGCTGAAATTTGGTTTTGATTTCGTTCTCATGCGCTGCGCCTCACCGCACGTGCATAAAAACGTTCATCCGCTTCACCTGTTTTTGACCGAGTGGCTGCAAATATTTTATGTGATGATTGTCGGGATTGGCGGATTGCGGGGCAATTACACCTGGAAGGGCCGGCACTACACGCGCGGCCGGGTGAGTTAAAAGAGGGTCGTTGAAACCCTCTTTGCTAGGAGAGCTGAAAATAAGCCGGTTCGTTGCCCGCTTTCCATTTGATATTGCACCCCATGGACGGCACTTGTTCCGGACTGATCGGTTTTCCCGCCAACAAATGATCGAGCGCCTGCGTCAAATCACGGCCGGAAACCGGTATATCCGTATTGGGACGGCTGTCATCCATTTGCCCGCGATACACCAGTCTGTGATCCGCATCAAATAAATAAAAATCCGGCGTGCATGCCGCTTTATAAGCCTTGGCCACCGCCTGGCTTTCATCGTACAAATAAGGAAAGCTGAAATTAAACTGCGCGGCAAATTCCTTCATTTTTCCCGGCGAGTCATCCGGATAAATATCCACATCATTCGAGCTGATTGCCACGACCGCAACACCTCTGGCCTGGTAATCTCGAACCACATCCGACAATTCGGCAATGACGTGCTTGACATACGGACAATGGTTGCAGATAAACATGACCAGCAAATTTTTGCCGGCAAAATCCGAGTTTGAAATAATCGTCCCGTTCACATCCGGGAGTTTAAAAGCCGGAGCCGGAGTGCCAAGCTCAAGCATTGTTGATAATGTTCGCGCCATATAAAAATCCTTTCTTTTGCATTGATAGTGGAACCAATACAACAGAACAGTGTCGTCGAATCATTCCGTCAAATTCATCAAAACGTTTTGCATTCGGTTTTTCAGATGGATATATTCATTAGTGAATTGATTCATTAACGATGTGATTTTTTCTCAACCCTATCGGAGATAACATGCAGAAACTGATTTTTTGTCTTGTGCCGCTTTTTTGGGTGTTGCCTTGTGTGAGCGCCACATTAGACATCGGCCCCGGACGACAGTTTGATAACTTGCGTCCGGCGGCCGAGCATGCCGAACCTGGAGATACGTTGCTTTTTTATCCCGGCACCTATTCGGGAGGACAGTCGGTATTGAATTTACAAGGCACAGCGTCAGATATCATTGTCATCGCGGCACAAAAAGAGAACAGCGTTATAATTCGAGGCGGCACATCCGCGTGGCAACTGAGTGATGCCGCATTCGTGCACGTGGCCGGTTTCATTTTTGAGAGCCAAACTGCCAACGGCGTCAATTGTGATGACGGCGGCGATTACAGCACCCCGGCCCATTTTATCACGTTTGAGAATTGCACCTTCCGCGACATCAATGCCACCGGCAACAACGATCTGCTCAAGCTTTCCGGGATTGATGATTTCAAAATTTTAAATTGTCGATTTGAAAATGGCTCCCCCGGCGGCAGCGGTATCGATATGGTCGGCTGTCACAACGGCGAGATTTTGTCATGCCGATTTGAAAATATGGGCAGCAACGCCATTCAGGCCAAAGGCGGCAGTCAGTTCATTCGTATTCAGGGCAACTGGTTTGAGAATTGCGGTCAGCGTTCGGTCAATCTTGGCGGCAGTACCGGCCTGCCCTATTTTCGCCCGATTAATGCAGAATTTGAGGCAGCCGATCTGCAGGTGTTTTCGAATGTCTTTATCGGCAGCGTGGCGCCCATTGCCTATGTTGGCTGTGTGCGTACGCATGTCATTAACAACACAATTGTTCATCCGGAAAAGTGGGTTGTACGCATTTTACAGGAAAATACCGATGGCCGTTTTTTGCGATGCGGCGACAATACCTTTCAAAATAATCTGGTGGTGCAAAAAACACTGGGAACGGAAACCAATGTCGGCGGTAATACGCGCCCGGAAACCTTTACCTTTATGGCCAATTTCTGGTTCAATGTTGAACAAACGAATTGGTCCGGCCCGAACATTCCGGTGAATGATCCGGCCCGGATCATCAATAAAAATCCGCAATTTACCAATGAAGCGGCGCAGGATTTTTCACTGCGGTCCGGCAGTCCGGCCATCGGTCTGGTTCACTTTGACGGCGAGCCCCTAACTGATTTTAATGGCGGGCCGTTTCACCAGCCGCGGTCCGTCGGTGCCTTTGAGGGCGCAACAGCTTCCGGACTTGAACGCAAAAGTGAAGAACAAGCCAGAAGTTATTGCTCTATTCACCCGAATCCGTTAACGTCGTTGTCGGTCTTTCGCTATCGCCTGGAACATTCGGCGTACACGACGCTCAAGCTTTATGATCTGCGCGGCCGCCTGGTGCGAGTGCTGCGCAACGAGTACATGGAGCCCGGCGACTACGTTGTGCCCATCCACGCGCTGCAATTGCCAAACGGCATTTATTTCTATCAATTGCACAATGGCACGAATCGTATCGGCGGGAAAATTACCGTTTTGGTGGGCTAAAAAAAGCCGACACTCGGATTGGCATCGGCTTTGAAAATGACACTCAATGGCGCGCTTTAGTTCATGTACTTTTTGATGTTATATTTTTCCGCCAGCGCCTTGCGTTCCGCATCAGGAAGAGAGTTCATATAACCCTTCCAGCCCGGGCAAAAATTGATGTGCCAGCGCCAGAATCGCCCGGCAAATGATTTGGGATTCGTGTCGTGTTTGGCGCGAAAAGCGCACTCGGCGCATCCGTGTTCAGCCATGGTAGCCTCCTCTTAACTTTTTTCGGCCCATTCTCGTGAAGCCGATGTGTGAACGAATTGATAAAATCAATGGGATGTAAAGCTGATGTTACAAAGTCACATACTACTTGT
>CAYSNA010000110.1:1322-13685 GCA_964432185.1 uncultured Cytophagia bacterium | reverse complement strand
TTCTGTTCCCAACGGTCCAGTGTTGACAATATAGGGCAACGAGTTTCCATTTAGATTGGCCGCGCGAAGATAATCCATATTGGCGCCATAGTACGTTTCGTATCCCTGCCCCGGCAACTCGTGATTGCCGATAATTGGGTACCAAATATACCCCGTACCCAGAACCTTTTGAATAGTCCATTCACTATTGACGCAGGGATCAATATCTCCGGGACTAATCATGAACGCTCCCGGCCCAACAGAAGCCAGCGCCTCGATCGCACCTAGATAATACGATGGCGTATCGTACTGTCCCTCACCCGCAAAATTTCGTTGGTCCGAGGTGACGGCGAAGGAAAAAGATTGTGCAAAGACTAAACTGGTAATGAAGAACAGGAAAAGAAAAATGGTGTGTGCAACAGTCGTTACACAATTCAGTGAGCGAAATACGCGTCTCCGCATGTGGAACCCCTTTCTGTGAAATGACAAGTTTCTTGTTACGCCGTTTTGTAACGTTGCACAAACATGGACTCGTCACATCAATTGGTAAGAATCTCAATACGTCCTTTACTGCAAAAAACGAACACCCCAAAAACGACGCAGATAAGAAAAGCATTCGGAAATAAAAATACAAGGAAAAAATCAAACTTGATCAAGCATGACAATCAAAGTGGGGAAAAAGATGGACAACGGGCCAAAACCAGCTTGAATGGATCAGATACTCGATCCGTTTACCGCAGCTTGCCTTCTAGAAACGGCACTTCAAACACTTTATCGTGATTGATGGGACCGTGGCCGAAATAACCTTCTTCGCCGAAAAGCTCGCCGTGATCCGAGGTGACGGTGATGTAGGTGTTGTCCGGCACCAGATCAAACAGCTTTTCAAACACGCCATCGAGATATTTAACCGCTTCGATCTGCCTGTCTTTGAGTTCATTCAACTGCTTTTGTGAGAAAAAGGAGAGCTCCTCTCCCTTTTCGACAATTTTACCACCGACTATATGATCATCCAGATGTTTGAACACGCCGTGCACGCCGTGGATGCGCGGCCATTGGTTTTCCGGCTCCAGCGGCGTGGCGTAGGGATAATGCGTCTCGCCGATATTCAACAGATAAAACGACGGCTTGTCAGCGGCAAACGTCATCTCATCCAGCATGGCGGACATGTTGTTGTGGCTGTCCATCAGTTTAAACGAATCGAATCCGGTGTTCACCGGCGTGTGCGGATTGAGCACCGGCATGGAGACCATCGCCTTTGTGGTGTAGCCCAGCTTGTCGCGCATAAACGCCGGGATATAGAGCTGCGGTACCAGACTTTTAAACTCAAACTCGGAGATGCCGAATCGTTCATTAAATTTGAGAAAATCTTTTTTATAGTACTCGGAGGCGTACACATGCGCCGGACTGGTGTGCGGCAAAAGCCCCATGAGCAGATTGTAATGCGACGGCGCCGTCCACGAGGCGTAGGAGTAGCGTTTTTCTACAAGACCGAGTTTTTTGATGGTTTGTGGATTGGCGGCTATAAACGTATCATAGCGGCAGCTATCGAGAATGACGATAATATAATTATTCAGATTTTTGTCACGCTGAATAACCGGCGGTTCCGGACGACGAAAGATTTTTTCATCGGTTTTCTTTTTTGAAAATAGACCCATGATGCGACCTTGCAATGTCTGCAATTGTTCAGAGTAAATCTATTCGTGAATCCTCCGCCCAAAATAGAATGCCGGACGGAGGATTCACAGAAAATTGTTTATAGCCTAATTTACAAATTAAATGCCAAGTCGCCAACGAATAGATATATTTCTGCCCGGTTCAACAACAATGGAACCGCGGTTGGTCGACAAGTGGTCGCGATAGGCCCGATCAAAAATGTTTTCAATACCAAGAAAAACCTGGCTGTTCATGCGGCCAAGGTTGAAGGAGCGGCTGTTGAGGTAAAAATCAAAAAGACTGTAACCGGATGTGTCCATCTCCCACTCAGCAACGCGGTTTTGTCTGCCGACCAGTCGGGCGGCACACTCGAATTCAAGGAAGCGACTCATCGTTCCTCGCAGGCCGACTCGACCGTTTAACGGCGGAACCAGCGGCAGCGGTTCATCAAGATAGGTATCTGTGCCGTATACGTAAGCGGCATTGCCGAAAAAGGAGATTGATTTATAAAGTCGAATCGTCAGGCCAAGGTCGAGGCCGTACAGTTCGGCTGATCCGATATTGGTTTTTAACAGCGCATTACGTTCATCATACACACCCGGTGTTTCCGTCACCATGTTTTTGATTTGATTAAAAAACAGGTTGCCGGCCAACGTGAACCGATCTCCCCAATAACGCAGCCCCACATCAGCAAAAGCGCCCTGCTCGGGCTTGAGATTGGGATCGCCGACTTTGACGAGGCTGCCGAGATCAATATATTGATAACGCTCCTCCAAATATGGCGAACGGAACGAGCGCGCCAGCGTCAGCGTCACATCAGAATTTTTTGTTGTTTTGAACAGCAGACCCAGATTGCCGCTCCACGAATGATCCTGCGCGGTTTGCGCATCCCATAAAACAACCTGGCCAGCCGGCTGATTATCGCGCACACCTTCGACAACAAGATAATCGGGTTGATAGGTTTTTTCATTGTCAACCTGAATGAGATCATAACGGCCGCCAAGGGTGAGGAGCAGCCGGTCGTTTAAATACGGAATTTCATCCTGCAGATAAAGTCCGGTGCTGCGGTAGGTTGACAGCGGAATGGGACGCTCGCCGACGATCTGGTTGATCGACTTGGCCACATCGCCGGTTGGCGTCAGCACATCGACGCGGATAATTCGCTCGCGGCGGCTGTCGAGTTCTTTCTGCCAGGCATCAAGTCCCAGGATGACATGCTGGCGGCCAAGGAGCCAGTCCGATTGCAGCTGCGCACCGTTCATGACATGCGTGGCATTGGGCAGAATTTGCAGCACATTCATGCGTTTCGGCGGTGTGCCGGGCACATCCTTGACCATGTGCGGGATATTTTCGACATCGCGCAAAATATCCTGCATGACATATTTTGCCGAAATTTTCGTCAGGTTCGAGGTGATGTTTCTGCCGCTGTATTCAACCGTAAAAAGATCGCGATTTTCTTTCGGGTAGCGTACCTCCGCCTGGCTTGGGAACAGCGTGTTGCCGCCGGGTAAGCCGATATCCGTGCCGCGATAGCGCTGCCAGTTGATTTTAAATTCGTGGTTGAGGGTCGGGCGGAAACCAAAACGTGCCGCCAGATTGCTATCGGAAAAACGGCTGTTCTCCAGCACACCATTTGGCGTATTCATGTCTTCAGCATTACGATTCATGCCGGAGAGCTTGACGTACCATTTTGCCGCGCCGCCGCGCAGGGTGAAAAATCCCTGGCCGCTGCGGTTGGCGCTACTGTAACCGCCGGTAAGATTCGCGTCCATGTAAAAGTCGTCGCGATACTCACCGTCTTTGGTCAGAACATTAACGACGCCGCCAATCGCCCCGGTGCCATAGAGCGACGAGCCCGCGCCCTTGATGATCTCAACGCGCTCAATATCGTTTGGATCCACCATGGACAAACCGGCGGCCAAATCATTCGCCGTGTCGATGCGATTGCCGTCGATCATCGTCACCACATTGTTGCGGCTCAAACCGCGGATGGTCACATGCGTGCCCCACACCCCATCGCGCGTGACGCTGAGTCCCGGCTCCAATGCCACCGCTTCAGAAGCATCGCGCGGCATCAAACGCTCGATGGTCTGCCGCTTGACCACGGATAGCGGCAAAGCAACATCACGAATCGATCGTTCATAGCGTGTACTCGTGACCATAATATCATCGGTACTGATGGTGATCGGTCTTAAAAAGACAGACAACTCGGCCGTTTCAGATTCAGACACCTGCACCGTTAATTTGGTCGATTCAAAGCCAACATAACTGATCTCAAGAACGACCTCACCTTCCGGGACAGTGCTCAACACAAAGCTGCCGTCATCTTTTGAGACCGCACCCATATCCGTCCCCCGCAACACGATGTTCGCATTCGCAAGCGGAGTTTGGTCGAACCCATTTTTCACGAGCCCCTTGATGGCAGCAGCGTTCAGCGAAGCGACGAACAGAAATAACACCATCGGCGCGAGTCGCACGATCAAATTAATTTTATAATTTAAAGATTTGAAAATAAATATGGCGGGAACGCCGACGCGTAAAAAAGCTCGACGAGTTTTCATGATATCCTCCTTCATGTCAGGTTTATCCCTTCATATCGGATTTATTTATTGCCCCTCAATGTAACAATAAATTTTGATTTTTCAACTTAAAATGTGAAAAACATATCAAAAAATAGCGAACTCTGTCACAGATGTTAGCAGCAATCGGCACATATAACACACAAATACAATAACAAAAATTAACGTGCAATTATAGCAAAAAAGTTCGACAGCAAAGAACGATGAGTTAAACTAACAGGCAGGATGTCCGAGGCATAGCAGGATAACTATCAAAAGCTTAGAACGTGGCGCGCGACAGAACGACTGTGACATTATCGGTCGATTTTTAATTTTTGCGTTTCATCATCAGGACAACAGCGGATCGCTCTTTTGCATGATAAACGGCGGTGCACAGGTGTTCGGCCTCTGTCAGCGGTTGAAAGTCGCGCGGCGCCGGCAGCGAGGTATCGACAATTTGGTACCAGCACTCGCCATGCGGCAACGCCGGCAGTTCAAAACTGAGCGGTTTCCAATAGGCATTCAACATCACGTACAGTTTTTCCTTCGCTTGTGGATGGTGCAGTGAGAACGCCAGCGAATGCGATTGGCTTCCCCAATCCGGGCGACCGAGGCGCGTACCGTGCCAGATGAGATGCGGCTCATCACGGCATTCGCTCGTACTTAATAGTTTTTCGTGTGTAAAAATGTGGCGCGATTGGACAAAGTTGACCAGTCCCTTGAGAAAGCGCATCAGTTCCTGTTGTTTTTCAACCTCGTGCCAGTTCAGCCAGGACAATTCGTTATCCTGGCAATAGGCGTTATTATTGCCCTTTTGGCTTCGGCGAATTTCATCACCCATCAACAGCATGGGAGTACCCTGTGACATGAGCAAAATGGTAATCAAATTTTTGATTTGTCTGAGGCGCAACGCTTTAATGTGGGGATCATCCGTTTCACCTTCAACGCCGCAATTCCAACTGTAATTGACATCCATGCCGTCGCGGTTGCCTTCGAGATTGGCATCGTTGTGTTTTTGATTATACGACACCAGATCATTCAATGTAAAGCCGTCATGGCAGGTGATAAAATTGATGCTGCGGTTTGGCTCGCGGTTCGGATCGGTATAAATATCCGGGCTGCCGAGAATGCGGCTGGCGATTTTGGGCACCATGTTCTCGTCTCCCTTTACAAATCGGCGCACCTCATCGCGGTAATGACCGTTCCATTCGGCCCAGCGGTCACCGGGAAAAGAGCCGACTTGATAGAGTCCGGCGGCATCCCACGCTTCGGCAATAATTTTGGCGTGCGCGATTTCCGGAATGGAATCAATGGATCGGAGCGTTGGCGGATTAATGAGCGGCACACCCTTAATATCACGGCTGAGCACTGATGCCAGGTCAAAGCGAAAACCGTCAACATGCATATCATCAACCCAGTGGCGGAGACAATCAAGAATGACACGCCGAACAATGGAATGATTGGCATTAAGCGAATTGCCGGTGCCGCTGTAATTGGCATATTTGGATTTGTCATTTTGCAGGATATAGTAGGCTGAATTTTCCAGGCCGCGAAACGAAAATGTCGGGCCCTGATGGTTGCCTTCCGCCGTATGATTGAATACCACATCGAGAATCACCTCGATGCCGACTTTATGGCACGCCTTGACCATATCGCGGAACTCGTTCACCGGGCCTAGCGGACTTTTATCCGAGCTGTATTGAACGTGCGGGGCGAAAAAGGCAATCGGATTATATCCCCAATAGTTATTGAGCGGCAGCGGTACGTCCTCTTCATCAAAGGCCTGTACAGGCATAAGTTCAACAGCGGTAATGCCAAGCTCCTTGAGATAGGGCAATTTTTCAATTAAACCGGCGTAGGTGCCGCGCTTGTTCTCGCTGATCGCGGACGATGGGCTTTTGGTGAATCCACCGACGTGCATCTCATAAATCACCGATTTGGCATAGTCGTATTTTAACGGATAATCATCTTCCCAATCATAATCCGATGGATCAACAACAACGCCTTTTATCGCATGCGCGCAATTGTCGCCCGGCAGAACCGCGGCGTCACGGCTGTAGTTTTTACCAAAAGCCACAGCTTTGACATAGGGATCGAGCAGCACTTTGTGGCCGTCAAACCGAAAACCCTTATCCGGGGCATAGGGACCATAAGCGCGGTACCCGTACAATTGCCCGGCGCCAATGCCACGCACAAAGATATGCCAATAAAAATAGGTGCGATTTTTCTTGGGATCCAGCGGAAGAACGCGCGATGGTTTTACGTCATCGACATCATCAAACAAAAGCAGTTCAATAGAGTGCGCGCTTTTCGAATAGATAGAAAAGTTGACGCCCTCCGGATACACGGTGGAACCGAGCGGCCAGCTTTTGCCGTAAATTTTATCCGGATTTATGATTGAATCTGTCATATCAAACTTTATGTTTTACGATCAAACGATCTCAAAACCGAATGTGGCGGCGGCCTTGCTGGTGATCGAAAGAGCAGAGCCGTTCGCCACTGCTCACCTTAAAGTACAGAAAAATTTGTTCAAATTCTCATAAAAACTTTCAAATTCACTTGATATTAAAACCACATTTTGCTATACTCTTGGCAATCAAAGAGTGATTATCCTGCATAATTTGCAGAGATTTATAAGGCCTTTTTCTTTTGGTCTCAATCGGGATGTGCCGGGACTACTAGGGCGACCCCAAAGATCGAAAAGAAAAATCCGTCCGCAAAAGTGTCAAACATCGAAGCCAGATTACCAGACGAACACGGGGACACTCAACCAGCTTTGCGGCGCGGACAGCTAAACCTTTTTTGTTGTCCTCTCAAAGAGATCAACATGAACAATCGAACGACAACGGATACTTGCTCACAATACAGATAACCATCAGCACTTAGCAAACGGAGACGGAATACAGGTACCAGCCGGAACAAACTAGATTACGACAAATTTATCTCCCGACACACAGAACGTTGTCGGCGTGAGAAGCACATTTCCCGACCACAATACGTATTTTATATATACTGTGATTTAATTAACAAAACAATCATTTTTACGTTTTAAGGAAGGAGTGCATAATGAGTGAAAAGACTGAATCCATGAAGTCTTTGATGAGTGAGAGCCGGACCTTCGCGCCGCCTGCATCAATACAGTCTAACGCTTATATTAACAGCATGGAGCAATACCAAAAGATGTGGGATGAATCGATCAATAATCCCGACAAATTTTGGCTGGAACACGCTGAAACGCTGACATGGTTTAAAAAACCCACGAAAAGTCTCGAATATGACTGGGACACCCAAGCACGCAAGATTGAACACACCTGGTTCAAAGACGGCACATTGAACGTGTCGTACAATTGCCTCGACCGACATCTCGGAACTCCCATTGAGAACAAAACAGCCATCATCTGGCAGGGTGATGAGGACGATGCCGTGCAAAAATTCACCTACAAAGAGTTGCACAAAGAGGTGAGTAAATTTGCCAACGTCCTCAAATCCAAAGGCATAGAAAAAGGTGATCGCGTCGCCATTTATATGGGCATGGTACCCGAGCTGGCCGTTGCCATGTTGGCCTGTACGCGCATCGGCGCTATCCACTCGATTATTTTTGGTGGATTCAGCTCCGACGCCATTTCCGGCCGCGTGCAAGACTCGGATTGTAAAATGCTCATCACCTGCGATATCTCCCGCCGCGCCGGCAAACACATTCCGCTTAAAACCATTGCCGATGAAGCTTTGAAAAGCACGCCGACGATCGAGAGCGTCATTGTCGTCAATGTTGACGGCGTTGACTGCAATATGCAGGATGGTCGGGATTATTGGTATCATGAAGAGATGGACAACGCATCCGACGATTGCCCGCCGGTTGAGATGAACGCCGAAGATCCGTTGTTCATCCTTTATACCTCCGGCTCCACCGGTAAACCCAAAGGCGTGGTGCACACGACAGGCGGCTACCTTGTGCAAGCCGCGCTGACGCATAAACTCGTTTTCAATATTCATGATGATGACGTTTACTGGTGTACAGCGGATATCGGCTGGGTCACGGGGCACAGCTACATCACGTACGGGCCATTGGCCAACGGCGCCACCTCGCTGATGTTTGAAGGCGTGCCGACTTATCCGGATGCCGGACGCTTCTGGCAGGTGTGTGACAAATTCGGCGTTACGGTATTTTACACCGCGCCAACAGCTATCCGCGCGTTAATGCGCCTCGGCGAAGAATGGCCGGCAAAATACAAACTCGATACAATGCGCGTTCTCGGTTCGGTTGGCGAACCCATCAACCCGGAAGCCTGGATGTGGTACTATGAAAAAGTCGGCCGCAACCGCTGTCCGATTGTGGATACCTGGTGGCAGACGGAAACCGGCGGTTTCATGATTACGCCGTTGCCCGGCGCCCACACGCTCAAACCCGGCAGCGCGTCCCGCCCGTTCTTTGGCGTTGACCCGGTTGTGCTGCGCGATGACCGCTCGCAATGTGATGCCAACGAAGGCGGCAAACTCTGTATCCGCAAACCGTGGCCCGGCATGATGCGCACCATGTGGGGCGATCATGATCGCTTCATCGATACCTATTTCACCATGTATGATGATTTCTATTTCACCGGCGACGGCTGCCGTGTGGACGAAGACGGCGATTACTGGCTCATGGGCCGTATTGATGACGTCGTCAATGTATCCGGTCACCGTATCGGCACGGCTGAAGTTGAGAGCGCGCTCGTCAGCCACGCCAAAGTCGCCGAAGCGGCTGTTACGCCGGTTCCGCATGAAATCAAAGGTCAGGGCCTCTACGCTTATGTAACTCTGGTTGATGGCGTTGAAGAATCCGATGATCTGAAAAAAGAATTGATCATGCACGTGCGCAAAGAGATTGGTGCCATCGCTGCGCCGGAAGCGATTCAATTCGCGCCCTCTCTGCCCAAGACACGTTCGGGCAAAATCATGCGCCGTATTTTGCGCAAGATTGCTGAAAACAGCACCGACAATCTTGGCGACATCACCACTCTTGCCGATCCAAGCGTCGTTGAAAAACTCATTCACGATCGCAAAGCAATCGGTTAATTCGTTCAAAAGCCGGACCATCCTGTCCGGCTTTTTCTCATCTTACAGGTTTGCGAGGAGATAGATATGTCTGAACAGAAAGTTATGAACAGATGGCTGGTCGTCGTCGGCGCCATTCTGATTCAGCTCTGCCTGGGGGCTATTTATGCCTGGTCAGCTTTTACCGGCAAGCTAACGGCAGTAGATGGCGCGTTTCAGTTTACCAAAACACAAACTCAAATCATCTTTTCACTCGGTTTGGCGACTTTTGCCGTTGTCATGGCGCTCATCGCCGGTAAATGGCAAGCCAAAGTTGGGCCACGAATCGTCGCTATTACCGGCGGCGCCGTCATGGGTCTCGGTTATATCATCGGCGGCTTGTCAGGCGCCAGCTTTTGGGGCATTTTGATTGGCGTCGGTTTGCTTGGTGGCGCCGGTATCGGCCTTGGGTACGTTTGCCCCATAGCCACATGCGTGAAATGGTTCCCGGATAAAAAAGGCATGATCACTGGTCTGGCCGTCGCCGGTTTCGGTTTCGGCGCGCTCATTTGGATCAAACTGACCAGCGGTTTTGTTTTTGGACCGGTTAACTTGACGCCGGGCTGGACAGGCCTGTACGGCGCCGGCTGGACCGTGAGTAACGTCTTTATTCTTTATGGCGTTTTGTTCGCGGCACTAGTCGGACTTGGCGCCATGGTCATGGTCAATCCACCGGAAGGCTGGTCACCCAAAGGTTGGGCGCCGGCTACCGGCGCTGCCGCCGGCAGTTCGGGGCAACGGTCCTTCACCGTCGGTCAAATGGTTCGCACATCGCAATACTGGAGCTTGTTTCTCACCTTTATGGTGGGAGCCACGGTAGGCCTGATGGTGATTGGCGTCATTGGCTTGTTCGGCAAAGATGCGCTAACCACACGCGGTGGTCTGGATGCGACAAACGCAACGATCATCACCGGCACGGCCATGGGTTTGTTTTATGCGCTGATGAACGGCTTGGGCCGCATCATTTGGGGTTCTCTCTCGGACAAGCTTGGCCGGAAGAACTCCATCGTGCTCATGTCGCTGCTGCAGGGCGTTATGATGATTGCCTTTTATTTTATCGGCTCGATGGAGTGGGGACTCTACCTCGGCGCCGCTATCATCGGCTTTAACTTTGGCGGCAACTTTGCCCTCTTCCCCGCTGCCACGGCTGACTTTTTCGGCAACAAAAGCGTCGGCACCAATTATCCCTGGGTCTTTATGGCCTACGGCGTCGGTGGCATCCTCGGCCCAATTTTGGGCGGCGCCATGGGTGACGCCAAAGCGTGGATGTGGGCCTTTATACCTGCGGGCATTGCCTGCTTTATCGCGGCGGGCATTGCGATGATGCTAAAGCCCCCGAAAGAGGCATAACAAAAAAGTAATATAAAAAAAGCCCGTCCTTTAAAACGGGCTTTTTTTTCGCATTCACGAATCGTATTTTTTTCCCGGCATCCATCATCGCCGCTTGAACCAATTACCTCACCTTGATAATCCCGGTATACTCGCCTTCGCCAATGAGAGCGAGTTCGGCCCGAAAGCGTTCATCCAGTTCGGATAATGGCATCAATCCCATATCACCCCCCGTGTTCCGCGTCGGATGATTCGATTTTTCTCTGGCCAACTCGGAAAAAGCGATGCCAAGCTGCAAATTCAGCAGGGCATTTTTCGCCTCTTCATAATTCTTTACCGTAATTATGCGCACGTGCACACTTTCATCCTGCCGGGCGACGCATTGCAAAATGGCATAATTGCATTCATTTATCGTTGATTTGGTCGCCATCTCCATCGTCGGCACAATATTGGGCAACGAGGTGTCCGGTTCAAGAAATCTGCTCATAGTATTTGGCACGGTGCTGGTGTTTGGATAATCCGCCTCAACCAGCAGTCTGCCAATAATGGATAGAACAACAAAAGATAAAAATATACCGGCAAAAATATGGCCGACACGCCGGGGCCGAGCATACGCAAGAGGTGGCGCCGGCTTCAGCTTGATCTCGGCAGGAAGAATGTCCGACGACTTGCGGTTCCGCGCTGATTTCAACACAAAAGTGTCTTTGACTCGCTGCGATTTTAGAAAATAGGGAATCCAGATGGCTGCTACCAACATCGCGCGGAACGTATCAGCGTAAGCGCTTGATGTTTGAGATGTAAAAAGGTCGGGATTCAGCTTCATCGCCAGCATGGTATCCAAAGGAATGAATAGCGCCGAGACGCCATAAAGTAAAATAACCATTCGCGGCACGATGGTTCGTCTGTGATAGAACAGCAGCATCACCAGAAAAGAAAAAACGATCATAGATATGTTATATAAAAGTTCAATAAATAAAAGCAGCCCGGTCAGCAGCTCGCGCGTTGAAGCACTCATGCTTATCAATCTCGCCCATGTCGAACTGTCCCAATAATCCGGCATTTTAAACAGACCAACCGTAATATTGAACGGCGTCAATGTCAATCCGATGGCCACCAGAACCAGCCAGCCGCCGATAGGTTGTGGCCCAATGTCGCGCGGCGGCGAGTCGATATCATATCTTTTATAAATCAAAACGGCGCCAAAAATACAGAGCGCAAATAAAAACAGGCTGAATCCAACCATGAACCAACTCAGTTGAAATGTCGCATTCGCAAGATCCCAATCATAAGTGAGATAATAGGTGAGATTTTCCAGAATCTGCTGATGATCATCGTAAAACGCCTCAACTTTTTCAGCGTTGATAAAGGGCTGCTTTGTTTTATACTTGTGCACAATGGTGACGATGCTATCCTTATGATCAATGGCAAACTCGTATAAAAACGCATCATCCTCAATAGCCAGGGTATCGGGGGTAGCGGACCATTCCTCCGGCAGCTTGATAAAAGTCGTTTGTTCAACATTCACGGGAAAATTTACATAATACGGCATTGTTCTTTTTGGCGACTGAGCCACGCGGGCATGATCGGCAACGATCAGCGGGTAAAACTCGCACATGATAAAATTTTCATTATCACTATCCGCTGTCCACAGACTTTCGATGGTATAAAATTCATCAATGGTTATGCGATTTTGCTCTCTGTCATCATCAATTCTCCAGCCACTGGCAAGCTGGATGGATGGAAAAATTTTGCTGTAATAATCGAGATAATT
>CAYSNA010000110.1:0-1222 GCA_964432185.1 uncultured Cytophagia bacterium | reverse complement strand
CCGCCCTGGTTGCTAATGGTTGGATCAACAAAGAAAGTTTCACCATCCTTGTTGTAAGTGACCACACAGTGATTCAGGGCATACGGTGACGGCACAGACTCTTCAAGCGCAAGACCGTTGCTGGAATGAACGAGCATGGGATAGGCATCAACGCCGAAAGCGCGCAAAATTTCGCACAGGAGAAAGGACTTGTCCTTGCAGTCGCCATAACGTTGCTCAAGCACCTGTTTGGGGCGATGCGGTTTGTACGAGTACAAACCGTCCTCAAAACCAAGGTAGCGAATATCATCCTGTACAAATCGCACCGCGCGGATGATCGTCGAATCAAGATCGGCGTGTTTAACGAGGGGGGCCACCTGTGCCAGGAGTTGTTCTCGCTCGGAAAGATCGGATGCATAAAACGGCAGCGCCCATTCGACCACACGTTGCCACGATTCAAAATCAGTTATAAAAACATGCGGATAGGGATCATACCAAATCGGCGTGTTGGTATCATAAAGCAGGGAGGGAATTTTTTTGCGTTCCCAAGTGTAAATTGTCGCCGTCGACGTCCTTTGGATGTTCGGCTCCGGCGCGCCCTGCCACGGTTTGACGAACAGTTTTTTGTCCTGAGGCGCAAGCAGACGATAGGTAAACTCTTCAATCGGTGTAGAGTATTGCAAATAGATGCGGTCAGAGAAATGTCCCGCGAATGCCGGATTGTATCCGACAATCGAAAAAGCGTAATCGATGACATCGCCGATTCGAATATCCGTCAAATTCACAACAGCGGTCAGGCGGCCATCATACAGATGCCGATCCAAATTGGTTTCCCGCTGTATGACCTGAATGGATGCCGGATCCATTTTGCTGATAACCGTGCCGTCGCGCACAACGTTTATGTTGTGCAGCAGTAATTTTTGATAATCCGGATTAAAGCTGATGTGGATATTGGAGATGTCGCGCAGCCCCTCGGCGCCGATCACCTTGATCGCGTAATGATAATAATTTTGTTCCCGCTCCAGATTGTTTTGACGATTGATTAAAAGATAGTAATAGCTCGCAATGGAATCGCCCACAGCCGCCGCATCAAATTGCGGCTTGACCGTTTCAATCCAGTTGTCTTCCGGCGCCATTCGATAGTATTCCTCTTGAGCATAGGACAAAACTGTAGCAAGTACGAGTGTGGTAAAGGTGATGAGATAAAATCGCATTTTCATGACATGATCCCCAACTCATAATG
>CAYSNA010000109.1:0-13686 GCA_964432185.1 uncultured Cytophagia bacterium | reverse complement strand
TGGCGGCGAATCCGCGCTGTTTTTTTTTCTTGCCGTCGATGTCACTGATTCAGGTATCTGTTAAATTTTAGCGCAGATGCGAACGAAAAGGCGGGTATGCTACTCGGTGTTCGACTTGGTTATATGGTTTCTCCATCCAATAACAACTGGATGATGGGCGATGTGGAGATAGCTGACGCTCCTGACATGGGATTGACTGGCCCGTTTGTCCGGTTGCTCTTTGGCGGCGGCGCCATCAAAATCAAGTAAAGAAGTGGCTTGAATCATCCGCTGTTTGATTCTAATCCTAGCGAGAAGCGTAGTGACGAAGCACTCTCCTGCAACCAATATATTAGCTGAAGCGGGAGATTGCCTTGCTCCGCTCGCAATGACGTGGCAAATTTTTGCGAGATCATCATTCCTTCAACAGGATAAAAACGGGATAAGACATTCATTTGCGCATTTCTTCGGGGCCGGCATGGAGGGGGCGCTGAAACTCTTTGTCCGTAGTCATCAACCATTTATCAAATTCGAATCCATCTTCACGCATGGAAAAGTGGATGGTATGGAATCCCGGTTCTTTTATGTCGAGATAGATTTTATACGGCTCGCCGCAATGTTCTTCTGCTGTGCGCTGTTTGCTTTCCCACCACCATTGCTGTTTGCCGTCGCACCATTGCAGGCGCTGTCCGCTTTCCGGCCATTCGCCATCCAAACCAACGTGCAGGCCATTGTCTTCGGAGCCTGTGGAGAAAGCGCGCACCCACACGTAATACCGCCCCGGATTATTTATTTCAACATGATAGGTAAGAATTCCCAATCGACCAGGGTCGTTTGAAAAGCTTTCGCCATGCACGAGTGGATCGGCATGCGTCTGTCGAGCGTCGGGCAAAATTTCCAGATAAGCGCCACCGCTCGCGGATGCGGCATGCGAAGAATCAGCATCGGGCAAAATGTTGGGATTAGAATCGGCAGAGAAAACGTACCACTGGCGAACCGAGGTACTGTCCTGCCGGAAAAAGTGTTCTGCCTCAACGGCGACGAGACCATTGTTTTCGACAAACACCAGATCGTTTTCGACGTGTTGACAGCCCAGGATGACCATCAGAAGGATGAAGAGGATCGATATTAATTTCATTTTTCTACCGTTTAACGTTTTGGGTTCAGCTTTGCGGCAGGAGTTCGCGGGATTTATCAATATGATCGCGCATAGCGCGCTCAGCCCTGGCGCCGTCACCCGCTTCCAGCGCCTCAATTATGGCAAAATGCTCATAAATCGTTTCTGACGGCGGACGCAATAGACCAGCCTGGAACGCGTGCAAATGGATATTGCTCAACATCTCGAGCTGCGGAATGATTTTATTGCCGCTGAACAGCATGATGCTGTTATGAAATTGACGGTCGGCTTTTTCGTACTCTGAAATGTCAATTGTATGCTGACCAACGAATTGTTCAAAGAGTTGCCGCAACTCGTTGATCTGTTTTTTCTCCAGACGGCCGGCAGCCAGGCGCGCCGACAATCCTTCAATAACGGCTCGAACATTAAAAATATCGATAACTTCTTGAGCCGACAATGCTTTGACATATAGCCCTCGACGCGGTTTGCTTTCAACAAGCATTTCGCTTTCGAGTCGATGCAGTGCTTTTAGCAAAGGGGTTCGACTGACGCCCAGCTCGGCGGACAGCTTCTCCTGCAATAGTTTTTGACCCGGCAGCAGTTCCTGGTCAAAAATCATTTTTTTGACCCGAGCATAAATTCTATCGGTCAGCTCGATATGTTCCAAGTTCATTCCTGGATTCCTTCTGATAGTTCCAAGAGATTGAATTCAAAATGCGCCAAATGGTAGTGATTTCACAAATAAAGATCAAGAAAAATGAATAAGTATTGATCAAGGCTGAATTTTTCATTAAAATGTAATGTGAAAAAACTGATGCCAGTCGATGGGAGCAGCGCATGAATGGTCAGATACCGGTCTTGTTTGTTAGAGGTAAAAATCTCGCACACGCGTGGGAGCAGTCACTTATTCAACTCTATGAGCATGGATGTGACATTAAAACCGAATATGATAAATCCGACGATCCGCCAAGCAAAGATTGTTCGATGACGATTGTCGTGGACGATCCGCTTGCGGAGCCCATGATCCACATGGATTTTCCGGGCGGTCTGGAGGATTTGCAGGAATATGTGCTCGAAGTGCTTGACGGCATTAAAGATCATTGTGTGCGCAATGCCGTAGATGATCCGGATGATACGCGCTGGGAGTATACCTATCATCAGCGCTTGTTCGCTTACGCGGTGCCCGGCCTTCAAACCGTGTATGATCAGATTGAAATCCTGGCACAAAAACTCGCCAAAACGCCGTATTCGCGGCGGGCGCAGGCCATCACCTGGAAGGTGTGGGAAGATAACGACTGTTACGATCCGGCTTGTTTGCAAAGCATCTGGTGCCGCGTGCTGCCGAATGAAAACGGGCTATGGACGCTCAACACCAATGTCCGTTTTCGCTCAAACGATGCCTACAAGGCGGCGTTCATGAACATGTTCGCGCTCATCATGCTGCAACAAAAAATTGCCGATCGCATTTCCGATTTGTCCGGGCAGACCGTGCAGCTCGGTCGTTATGTGCATCAGGCGGACAGTTATCATCTTTACGGTTCCTATTTTCATGAATTTACGGGACGTTTTCTCAGTGCTTTAAACGACCGGACTTTTGAAGAACGAACCATGTATTACATGCTGGTGAAGGAAGTGATGCACGCCGCCATCCCCGGCATTCTTGAAAAAGCAAAAAAGATGGGACGCTAACGGGACGAATGGAGCAGGGCAAAAGCTGAAGATCAGTTTTTTCATTATTCTCTGTTTTTCTCACAAAATTATGGGAAATGATCATGAAAGTACTCATTGCAGATAAACTCTCAGATTCCGCGATGAACGCGTTGAAAGATTTGGGATGTTCAATTACATTCAACGCTGATTTATCCGCGGATAGCCTGCCGGACGCGATATCCGATCATCAAGTTCTTGTGGTCCGGTCCACCAAAGTGACGGCGGCCACCATTGCGGCGGCGCAATCGCTGTCGCTTATCATTCGAGCCGGCGCTGGTGTCAATACGATAGATCTAGACGCCGCCAGCAGCCGCGGTATTTATGTGGCGAACTGTCCCGGCCAAAATACGCAGGCCGTTGCCGAACTGGTCATTGGCTTGATGATCGCGGCGGATCGACGCATTGTTAATGCGACCGAAGAATTGCGCGCCGGCCGATGGAATAAAAAGGAGTACAGCAAGTCATCGGGATTGGCCGGCCGGACCTTGGGCATCATCGGCCTGGGCTCCATCGGCAGGGCGGTTGCCAAGGCAGCGCAAGGTTTGAATATGACTGTTCTCGCCTGGTCGCGCAGTTTTACGCCAGAAATGGCGGCGGAGCTGGAGATTGAATACGCGTCGACTCCACTGGACGTGGTGGAAGAATCAGATGTGATTTCAGTACACGTGGCTGCTACGTCCGAGACGATACATCTTTGTGATGCCGATTTTTTTGCGCGAATGAAGAACGGCGCTATTTTTATCAACACCTCTCGCGGCAACGTGGTTGATACATCGGCCATGAAAGCGGCAATGCGGGAGAAAAATATCAAAGTGGCATTGGATGTTTTTGAGGACGAGCCCGGTGCCGGCGTGGCGGATTTTAATGATGTGGATTTTGCTCACCTCATTACGGCGACGCCGCACATCGGGGCCTCGACTGACCAGGCGGCCGAAGCGATCGCCGATGCGGTGGTGGAGAGTATTGCGGCTTTTATGAAAACCGGAAAACCCCTGAACGTCGTCAATGTTCGCCATGAAGCCTGCGACTGTTCGACGCTCGTCGTCTCGCACTTTAACAAAGTGGGTGTGCTTGCCGCCATTTTGAGTGAAATCCGCCAGGTCGGCATCAATATTGAGGAAATGACCAACACGATTTTCTCAAACGGCGCCGCCGCCAGCGCGACAATCCGCATCGACAAACAACCTCCGACTGAAGTCATTGAAAAAATTCGCCAGATAAACAATATCATTCAGGTGATGGTCAAGTGATGGTTTCTTTCACAGGAACGTATGGCGTAAAAATAAAGTGAAAAGGAAATCAAATGAGTCAAAACGATAATCCAATTTATAAAAATCCACAGGCGCCAATCCGGCAACGAATAAGCGACCTGATGTCCCGAATGACGCTTGATGAAAAGCTGGCGCAATTATGGTCGGTGTGGGACTTGAAGCATGAATTTATGACCGACGCCGGCGAGTTTCTTGCCGACAAGGCGGAAAAATATTTCAAGGATGGTATTGGCACTGTCTGTCGGCCGAGCGAAAATACGCGCGGTAAAAATCTCGGACCGCGAAAAAATGCCGAGTTTGCCAATGCCATGCAAAAGCATGTTGTCGAGAATTCCCGGCTCGGCATTCCCATTCTTTTTCATGAAGAAGCCTTGCACGGCCAGCAGGCGCCGGGCGCAACGAATTTTCCGCAGGCCATCGCCATGTCCTGTTCCTGGGATACGGAACTGGTGCGGCAGATTTACGAAACCATCGCCGCCGAAGTCCGCTCCCGCGGCGGACACCACGTTTTAACACCAGTTGTGGATGTGGCGCGCGATCCGCGCTGGGGTAGAGTGGAAGAGACCTTTGGCGAGGATCCGTACCTCGTCGCCGAAATGGGCGCCGCCGCGGTGCGCGGTTTTCAGGGCCCAAAAGGCGATATTGATAACCAGCATGTTGCCGCGACCGTCAAACATTTTGCCGCGCACGGTCAGCCGGAAAACGGCACCAATTGCGGCCCGGCAACTTTTCCCGAACGTCTATTGCGCGAAGTTTTTCTCTATCCGTTTGAGGTGGCGATCAAACGCGAAGGCGCTCGCGGTGTTATGGCCGCCTACCACGAAATCGACGGCATCCCCTGCCATAAAAATAAATGGCTGCTGCAAAAAGTGCTGCGCGAGGAGTGGGGCTTTGACGGCATTGTCGTTTCCGATTATTTTGCCGTCGATCAGCTAAAGCAATATCACAATATTTCAAACGACAAAGCCGAATGCGCCCGCCAGGCTCTCGAGGCCGGCGTGGATACGGAATTGCCGGACCTGGATTGTTATCCCCATTTGAAAAAACTGGTAGAGGATGGTCAACTTGCCGAAGCGCTCATCGATAAAGCAGTTGAGCGTTTCCTTCGATTTAAATTTGAATTGGGTTTGTTTGAAAATCCATATTGTGACCCGGATGTGGCGGAAAAAATCGTCAACAGTGAACCGCATAAAAAGCTGGCGCTGGAAGCGGCGCACAAGTGTGCCGTGCTGTTGAAAAACGAGGGAAATCTCTTGCCGCTGGATATCAATAAAATAAATTCCATCGCGATTATTGGCCCAAACGCCAAAGGTATTCACCTCGGCGGCTATAATGATGAGCCGCGTGTCGGCATTGATTTATTTGACGGCATTTCAGCTTATGTCGGCGATAAAATCAAAATCGAATACGCCGAAGGCTGCCGCATCACCGAGGGCTACGCGAGCTGGTTTGCCGATGTGGTGATCAAAGCAGATTCCGAGAACAATCGCAAACTAATTGCCGAAGCCGTTGAGGTGGCGAAACGGAATGACATCATTTTTCTTGCGGTCGGCGGCAATGAGCAGACCTGCCGCGAGGCGTTTAATCCGAACCACCTTGGCGACCGCACCAGTCTTGACCTTGTGGGTGAGCAGAACGAGCTGGTGGAAGCGATGGTGGCAACCGGCAAACCGGTGGTCGTCATTCTGAACAATGGGCGGCCGCTGTCCATAAACACGATTGCCGAGCAGGTGCCGGCGGTTCTCGATATCTGGTTCCTCGGTCAGGAAACCGGCACGGCCGTCGCCAATATTCTGTTTGGTCATGTCAATCCGAGCGGCAAACTCACGACAACCTTTCCGCGTTCGGTCGGCCACTTGCCGGTCTATTATAACAAAAAACCGTCCGCCAACCGAGGTTATATTTTTGATAATAATACGCCGCTCTATCCGTTCGGTTTTGGTTTGAGTTATACGACGTTCGAGTATTCGAATCTGAAAGTGACACCCGACGTGGGCGGTATCGGTTCGGTCGTCAAGGTTTTTGTTGATGTGAAAAATACCGGCGACCGCGACGGCGACGAAATCGTGCAGCTTTATATTCACGACAAACTCGCCAGCGTCACGCGGCCGATTAAGGAACTGAAGGATTTCAAACGCATCAGCCTGAAAGCTGGCGAGACAAAAACAGTCGAGCTTGAGCTGACGCCCGAAAAACTGGCCTTTTACAATGAGGACATGAAACGTGTCGTCGAGCCGGGCGAGTTTGACATTATGGTGGGATCAAGTTCCGTTGACTACGTGGCAGCACTTTATATAGTAAACTAAAATGGTCAAGGACACGGATAAAACGGACATCATGGATGGGCACGGATAAAAGAACTTTCCATGAGAATCTGTTTCATCCGTTAAATCCGTGTTCCTTCTTTTCTTTCTGGTTCTATGTATGAAAATCGCATTCGTTCAAATGAATTGTCTTTTTGGTGAGATCGATCAAAATCTCGTCAAAGCCGAACGTTTACTGGGAACAGCCGAAGCGGATCTCTTTGTTTTGCCCGAATTGTTCAACACTGGCTATCTCTTTCAATCCGCCGATGAACTGGAAGAATTGGCCGAGACCGAGGACGGTAAAACCGTTTCCACTCTTGCCGAGATCGCTGCCGGGAAAAATTGTGTGATCGTTGCCGGTTTTGCCGAGAGGGCGGATGCTTTTTACAATTCCTGCACGCTTGTTGGTCCGAATGGCCAACGTGCCACTTATCGTAAAATTCATCTCTTCGATACGGAAAAGCTGTGGTTCACCCCCGGCGACAAACCGTTTTTTGTCGTCGATGTTGGTCTGGCGAAAATCGGTTTGATGATCTGTTTCGACTGGATGTTTCCGGAGTCCATGCGTTCGCTGGCCCTGCTCGGCGCGGACGTTATTTGCCATCCATCAAACCTGGTGATGCCGTACTGTCAAAAAGCCATGGTGACGCGCTGTCTGGAAAATAACATCTTTACCATAACGGCCAATCGCATCGGTTCGGACATACGAGAAAACACACGCATCGACTTTACCGGCCAGAGCCAAATCACCGGTCCGCGCGGCGCCGTGTTGGCAAGCGCTCCGGCAGATCAAGAGTGCGTTCGTGTTGTCGAGATTGATGTGCAAACGGCACGTGATAAAAAACTCAATTCCCGCAACGATCTTTTTCACGATCGCCGTCCCGGGCTGTATGCGCTCTGATTTGTTCCATCCCCTTTTCAATTCACTGTTTTTTTTCAACTGAATTATGTATCTTTGCCCATCAAATCAAACTGACAAGGAAATCCATGTCCATTTTTGCCAGCGTCAAGCGTCTTTTTCAACACTCTGCTGTTTATGGCATCGGCCACATTCTTAACCGGCTCATCACATTCGCGCTCATCCCGCTGTACACGAACACCTTTTCCAAAGAACTGCTCGGTGTTTATACGTTGATCTTTTCCTACATCGTGGTCATGACGGTCATTTATTCCTATGGTCTGGACACGGCGTTCTTTCGATTTTATATCATCGATGATACGGAAAAAGGCCGCAGCCGGGTTTTTTCAACGGCGTATATCGCCGTCATTTTAACCTCCATCATTTTATCGACGATTTTTATTCTTCTCAGGCATCCATTGGCGTTGCATTTGTTTAGCGAAGCGGTTCAGCAGCTTCCGGTCAATCTGCCTCTCATGGTCAGCATGGCCGCCGGCATCCTGTTTTTTGATTCTCTGATGCTGATGCCATTTTTGATCATGCGTGCCGAAGAAAAACCGATCCAGTTCATCTTTTTCAAATTTCTCAACGTTGTCATCAATTTCGCCTGCAATATTGTGCTGCTGGTTCATTTGAAAATGGGCATTGAAGGCATATTTATCGCCAACTTGTTGTCGTCCGGTTTGACTTTTGTGCTCATGCTGCCCGGCTCGCTCAAACATTTTAAATTCGATTTTCACTGGCCGACTTTTAAAGAGTTGTTCGCTTTTGGTATTCCGTACCTGCCGTCAACCTTGTCCGTTGGTTTGATGGACACGGTGGATAAATTCATTCTTGAAAAATTGACCTCCGTTGATGTCGTTGGGCTCTATGGGCAAAACGCCAAAATGGGGATGTTTATGGCGCTGTTCATTACCGCGTTTCGTTTCGCCTGGCATCCGTTTTTTCTGTCAACGTCCAAGCAGGACAATGCAAAGGCGGTTTTCAAAAAAGTGTTCACCTATGTGCTGCTGGCGTGCAGCGTTGTCTTTTTGTTTTTCTCCTTTTTTATTGATGAGATCGTGCGCATCAAACTTGGAGACTGGACGGTTCTGGGACGGGAATTTTGGGAAGGCACGACAGTGATCCCGATTCTTTTCCTCGCTTATATTTTTTATGCGGCTTATCTTAATTTTATCATCGGCATTTATCTGGAGAAAAAAACCAAATATTTGCCGCTCATCACCGGCGCCGGCGTTTTGGGAAATATCATTGCGTTATACGGGCTCATCCCGATTATGGGCTATATTGGCGCGGCGTGGGCGCGAGTTTTCGCGTACGCGGTCATGGCTTCGGCGCTGTATGTTGTGGGACAAAAACTCTATCCGGTGCAGCGGGAGTGGGGCCGCGTGATCAAGATGGTGATTGTCGTCGCTGTCCTATTTTTTGTCGGCCGCTCCGGCTCGATCATGCCGTACCTCTGGCTAAAGGCCGGGCTGTTTTTCCTCTATCCGGTCATTTTATTGATTGCTGGCTTTTTTGATCGAGATGAATTATCAACCGCGAAGAAGCTGCTGGTGCGCAAAGCGGAAAGCTGAGAGCGGATGTCCAACGAAAAAGCGTTGCTAAAAAAATTCTACGATGTGGTAGGGGAAAATTATCCGGAAGAAGCAACCGTTTACAACACGCTGCGCGGGATGCTGCGCAAACGATTTGTCCTCAACTGGCTGAGTGCACAAACCGGTTCGTTGCTGGAAATCGGCACCAACCGCGGCATGTACTTGCAGCACTATGACGGCGGCCAACGGTTTGGCATCGATCTCAGTCAAACCGTGCTCAAAGCGGCGCATCGACAAAAACCGGCGCACTATGCCGTGGCGGACGCTGAACGGCTCCAGTGCTTCAAGCCGAATTCGTTTGATCGCGTTCTGTGCAGCGAGGTCATTGAACACTGCTTTTCCCCCGATGAAATTTTTCGTTCCATTGCGTTTGTTTTAAAATCCGGCGGCACGGCGCTCATCACCACGCCGAATTACAAGGGCGAGCGGCCAACCTGGGTGGAACTCGGTTCGATGATCGGCTACGGCGTCCACAGTGCATGGCAGGAACACTATTTTCACACGGCATACCATCCGGAGGAACTCGTCGAGTTTGCCGCGGCAACCGGACTCGACGTCGTGAGCGTCGGCACGCTGGAAAAAGAAATCAAATACATTGGCAAGGTTCCGGCGGTGATATTGCATGTCGGGCGTCTTGTCAACAGAATACTCAAATCGCCAAAATTCGGCCAGTGGAATGAAAGGCTGTTTCATCAGCTTTGTCTCGGCATTTATAACATAACGCGGGAGACTGCCATAGAGCGGTTCTTTTTAAAGCGAATCAAGGACGGCGCACGAACGTTTATCGTGGTGCAAAAACCAAAGGCTGAGTCGACAGCAAGTTGACTCTTAATGACCATGCGAAATTTTGCGGGAAAAACCTCATGACGATCTATTTTTGCGGTTCCATCGCCGGTGGGCGAACATTCCTCGACACGTATACAAAAATAGTCCGATATTTGCAAAGCCTCGGCCACACGATTCCGACAGAGCACATCATCGATCCGAATGTGCTCGACGGTGAAAAAAAATTGACCGCGCGCGACATTTACCAGCGCGATGTCGAATGGCTCAGCACCGCCGATTGCGCTATTGCGGAAATTTCCAATCCGTCGCTTGGTGTTGGATATGAGATCGGCTATGCCCTCGACAAGAGCAAGAAGGTGCTGGCCATGTATCAGCGAGGACTTTTTGTCTCGCGTATGATTACCGGAAATCCGCATCCGAATTTAACTGTTGTTGAATACGGATCGGAAGAAGAAGCAAAAGAACTAATTGATCAGTTCTTGAAAACAAACCACTAATTTCACAAATTGCACGACATGAAAAATAAAATTTGTGAAATTTGTGTAATTCGTGGTTAAATTTTTAATGGTAGTTTTTGTGTCCAGAATCATTTTACATATTGACATGGACGCTTTTTTTGCGGCTATTGAGCAGCACGATTTTCCGCAGTATCGTGGCAAACCGGTTGTGGTTGGCGCCGATCCGAAAGGCGGCAAAGGCCGCGGTGTGGTCTCGACTTGCAGTTACGAGGCGCGGATATTCGGTATCCATTCGGCCATGCCGATTAATGAAGCGTACCGCCGTTGTCCAAATGCGATATATGTCTGGCCGCGCGGCAAACGCTACGCGCAGGTGTCGCGCCAGGTGATGGGCATTCTCGAGAGTTATTCGCCGGATATTCAACCGCTCAGTATTGACGAGGCGTTTCTCGATATCAGCACGAGTTACAAAATTTACGGTTCGCCGGAAAAGCTGGCGCAGCATCTGAAAAAACGAATTCGGGACGAAGTCGAGTTGACCGCATCCGTTGGGATTGCGCCGAATAAATTTCTCGCCAAAATCGCCTCCGATCTGCAAAAGCCGGACGGCCTCGTTATCGTCGAGGCGGGACAAGAAAAAGAATTTCTGCATCCACTGGACATCTCGCGGCTGTGGGGCGTCGGTAAAAAAACGCTGCCCAAATTGCAGCAGCTTGGTTTAAAAACCATCGGCGATCTCGCGGCGCTGTCCATGGACGAGTTGCACAAAAGATTCGGTGAGAGCGGTTTGCATTTTTATCGCCTGTCTCACGGCATTGATGCGCGCAGCGTTGACGGGTATGTGAAAGCGAAATCGATTTCCAAAGAAGTGACGTTTGATACGGATCAAAGTCAGGATGAGGTTATTTTCGGCACGCTGCGTTATTTGTGCAACGAGCTGGCGCGCGAAATGCGCCGGAAACAGTATCGCGGCCGCACCATTACGCTGAAAATCCGTTTGAGCGATTTTTCCACCTTTACGCGGTCGCGCAGCGTCGAGTCGCATGTCGATCATTTTGATGATCTCTATCGCGTCATCACCGATTTGTACAGCCATTTTGAGCGCCGGCAAAAAGTCCGGCTCATCGGCGTTGGCGTGTCGCAGCTTGATAAGGGCGAAGGCCAACTTGATTTGTTCGCCGACACGCCGGATGTGCCAACCAAAGTCGATGATGTTATGGATAAAATACGTGAAAAGTTTGGGGAAAAAGCCATCACCCGCGCCAGCTTGTTGGATAATCAGCACGATTCACAGTGGATTCGAGATTAACTGTTCATGTTCACATTGCGAAAATTGAAACGTCTGTCGGCCATGCCGGTGTCGGAGATTTTGTATCGTCTGTGGCAACTCGTGCGAGATCAGGCAGGTAAACGGGCTGCGTGCGGCGGCAAAACGGAATCCCTCGAATTATTTGTCTCCCGACTTGCCGGCCAGGGTGAAACACTGGAGGACAAGTTCAATCAGACGCTGCTCACCTTTCAGTCGCGCAATTTCTTCGCCTGGCAAAAAAGTGACCGGCAGCACCTTGTCCGTTTTTTTGAACAACACTATCCACAGGCCCTGGAAGCGACACGTGCGGCGGCGGAAAAAGTTCGCCATGGCCGCTTTGACCTGTTTAGTTTGCCCGTCAGCTTTGAGGAGGAGATCAATTGGCATTATGATCCGCTGCTGCAAAAAAATACGCCGCTCGTGTATTGGCGAAATGTCAACTATTATTCACCCGAGGTTGTCAAGGACGTCAAATATGTCTGGGAGTTGAACCGGTGCCAGCATTTTGTCACGTTGGCAAAGGCCTATTATTTGACCGAGGATGAAAATTTTGCAGCGGCGCTTTTTTCTCAGTGGGGGAGCTGGATGGATAAAAATCCGTACAAGATGGGCGTCAATTGGACCAGCGCGCTGGAATGCGCCTTTCGCTTGCTTTCCTGGACATGGGCTCTGGTCTTTGCCCGTTTGAGTGGACATTTGCATGCCGGATTGTTCGCCAGGATTTTGCAGTCGATTAAATGTCATGCTCAGTTTATCAGCGAACATCTGTCAAAGTACTCGTCAGCGAACAATCACATTATTGGCGAGGCTCTTGGTCTGATTTATGCGGGGACCTATTTCCCGGAATTGCCCGATGCGATACGATGGAGGACAAAAGGTTTCGAAATTTTTACTCAAGAATTTTTACGCCAGGTACACAGCGATGGCGTCACCGTGGAACAGACGACCTATTATCAAAAATATGTTTTTGATTTTGGCGTTTTGGCGGTCCTGGCCGCACAGGTCTCACATACACCGATTGATCCGGAGATGAAAAATCGCCTGGAAAAAATGGCCGAATTTTACGCCGCCATCACCGACCAAAACGGCAATATACCGCAGATCGGTGATGACGACGGCGGTTGCGCTGTAAAACTGACAGAGATCGACACATCTCCGGCTTTTGAACTGTTGTCAACTGCCGCGGTTTTATTCGAACGTCCGGATTTTAAAGCACAAGCCGGATCCATCACCGAAACACCATTCTGGTTGTTCGGCGAAAAGGCTTTTGACACATGGAGCGCCAGGCCGGCTGTTTTGCCACGTCGAAATCTCTATCACTTTGAGCAGGGTGGGTATGTGATTCTTGATCAACATTTTCCGTTTCAGCAGAAAATGCTTTTTGATTGCGGCCCGCTCGGCTTGAATCCCATGGCGGCGCACGGCCATGCGGATGCCCTGTCCATAACGCTTTCCGTGGATGGACAGCCGGTGCTTATCGATTGCGGCACCTGGCTTTATCTTGGCGCGGGCGATGAACGCCGTTATTTTCGCAGCACGCGCGCGCACAACACGCTGACGGTAAACGGCGCTGATCAATCGGAGATGATCGCGCCGTTTCAGTGGGGGAAAAAAGCGCATGCTGTTCTGGAAGAAAAAGACGAGATGGATGGGCGTCTGTTCGTACAGGCCTCGCACGATGGCTATCGAAAACTCGGAGTGACGCATCAGCGCAGCGTAAAAGGTGACGATGGCATGTGGATCATCAAAGATTTGATTTCCGGTGTTGGAAATCATCAAATAGATGTGTATTTTCATTGTCTCGCGTCGCAAATTGAACAGTTGGAGCAGACGGTGCTGCTTCGCTATCCGACGTTTACCATCGAGTTTCAATTTAACCGGCTGGAGACACAAAAGGACCATCTAAGCATCAATAAGGCGTGGCATTCCCCCCGCTTTGGACAGCGCGAGCAGCACAGCGTCATCCACAGGCAGGTGACCGGTCCTTTGCCGCATGAATTAACGACAACAATCAACGTTTATGCATAGACTGTTTAATCAACATCCACTCATTTTGTTTTCAATTGTGGGCGCGCTGGTCGGCAGTGTCATGGCGCTTTTTTTTGATCCGGCCATGCGATGGGCCCTGCTGACAACATCCGGCGTCACTGGTTTTATCGTCGGTATTTTTTTTCAACAAACACGGCAGCGTTTGACGCCCCCGCCGTCGTCCGTTTCACGTGTCGCGTCTACGCTCAAGCCGGAACTCAAGCCG
>CAYSNA010000108.1:0-13701 GCA_964432185.1 uncultured Cytophagia bacterium | reverse complement strand
ACGACGGTGTGGAAACCGACCTCGATCTCGGCCACTACGAACGCTTCATCCACACCAACATGACCGCGGACAACAATCACACGGCCGGCCAAATTTACGAGACGGTCATCAAGCGGGAGCGCAAGGGCGATTACCTTGGCAAAACCGTTCAGGTCATTCCGCATATTACCGATGAAATCAAACGTCGCATTCTCAAGGTTGGCACGACGGGCAAGTACGATATTGTCTTTGTCGAAGTTGGCGGCACGGTTGGCGATATTGAAGGCCAGCCGTTCATGGAGGCCATTCGCCAATTTATACTCGATCAGGGTCGTGATAATACTATGATCATACATCTGACCCTCGTTCCCTATCTCAGCCATTCCGGCGAAATGAAAACCAAACCAACCCAGCACTCGGTGATGAAATTGCGTGAAATCGGTTTGCAGCCGGATATGCTGCTTTGTCGAACCGACCGCCCGCTTGAAAATTCCGACCGCGACAAAATCGCGTTGTTCTGTTCGATTTCTCCGGAGATGGTCATTGAAGCGCGCGATGAGAGTACAATCTACCAAATTCCGCTGTCCTATCAAAAATATGCTGTGGGCGAAAAAGTCATCAAACGCCTCGGCCTGAAAGACAGAGATGCCGATCTGCTCGGCTGGAAAACCTTCGTCAAAAAAGTATACAATCCATCGCAATATGTTCGAATCGGCATTTGCGGAAAATACACCGAGTTGAAAGATTCATACAAGTCGATCATTGAAGCGTTTGGGCATGCGGGCGTGGACAATGACGCCAAGGTTGAATTAAAATGGCTTGATTCGGAAGAGATTACGCTGGAGAATGTTGATAAATATTTTACCGACATTTCCGGGCTGCTCGTGCCCGGCGGTTTTGGTGAGCGCGGCAGCGAAGGCAAGATTGCCGCGGTCAATTTTGCCCGAGTGCACAAGGTGCCGTTTTTTGGCATTTGTTTGGGATTGCAATGCGCGATCATCGAGTTTGCCCGGCATGTCTGTGGTCTGGAAAATGCCAACAGCACCGAGTTTAACGAAAAAACGCCGCACCCGGTCATTGATCTGATGGAAACGCAGATTGATGTGACGGACATGGGCGGCACCATGCGGCTTGGCGCCTGGGATTGTAAACTGGAAAAGGAAACCAAAGCGTACGAAGCATACGGTACGTTAAAAATTTCCGAGCGCCATCGCCACCGCTATGAAGTGAATAATAAATATGTTGAGCAATTAAAGACGAACGGCATGCGCATCGCCGGAACCAACCCGGACAGCGGCCTCGTGGAGGTCATCGAGTTGCCGGATCATCCCTGGTTTGTCGGCGTACAGTATCATCCCGAATTAAAGTCGCGCGTTCTGGATACGCATCCGTTATTCCGCGAATTTGTCCGCGCGGCCATTCAACATAAAAATGATCTGCTGGAACAGGTTTTCGAGGATTTGAGTGAAAACAATTAAGGTTGGAGATATTCAAATCGGGCCGCGTCTGCCGCTGGTTTTTATTGTCGGGCCATGCGTCATCGAGAGCCGCGACCTGGTGATGAGCGAAGCGGAACAGATTCGCACTATCGCCGACGAGTTGAATGTTCCGGTCATTTTCAAATCATCCTATTTGAAGGACAACCGTTCCAGCATTGACAGTCCGCGTGGCCCCGGGATTGACGAGGGCTTGCAGATTTTAGCGGATGTGCGCACGCAATTCAATATGCCGTTGACCACGGATATTCACAATGTCGACCAGGCAAAAATCGCCGGTCAGGTTGTCGATCTGTTGCAGATTCCGGCCTTCCTCTGCCGGCAGACCAGTTTGCTGAGTGCGGCGGCCGCGACGGGACGAGCGGTTAATGTTAAAAAAGGCCAATTCGTCAGTCCGGCTGAAATGAAAAATGTCGTGCGCAAGCTGGAGGAGTCCAATGCGGCCGGTATTATGTTGACGGAGCGCGGCACGTTTTTCGGCTATAATCGCCTGGTGAATGATTTTATCGGCTTGGCCGATATGGCCGAGCTCGGCTATCCGGTCTGTTTTGATGCAACACATTCCACCCAGCAGCCGGGCGGACTTGGACTGATGTCCGGCGGCCGACCGGATCGGGCGCCCGGCCTGGCACGCGCCGCTGTCGCCACCGGTGTACAGGCGGTTTTTATCGAGTCGCATCCGGACTGCAAAAACGCGCTGTGCGACGCCGCAACGCAGTTGCCGCTGGAGCAACTCAAACCACTTATGGCGACGCTCAAAGAGTTACACGAGTTCATCCTCGAAAATGAGTGTCGCGGCTGATGGGTCTGTTTCGTTTACACAGTGATCAGGCGCGCGAGAAAATCAAAAAATTGCGCATGCTGATTTTTGATGTTGATGGCGTGATGACCGATGGCGATTTGATTTATGGTCTTGATAACACCGAATACAAACGATTTTCTGCCGTCGATGGCATGGGCATCAGTTTGGCGCGGCAGGCCGGTTTCAAGATGGCCATTATTACGGCGCGCCGGAGCGAGATTGTCGAACGACGCGCAATCGAGTTAAAATTGGATGCCCATTACCAAGGCAATAAAGATAAATCCGTTGCCTTCAATCAAATTCTTGACGATTTTGATTTGACGGCTGATCAGGTCAGTTATATGGGCGATGATTTGCTCGACCTGGTTCTGCTCCGCCGCGCCGGTTTTGCGGTTGCGCCGGCCAATGCGCGGCCGGAGGTGAAGGACATCGCTGACTATGTTACGGAAGCGGTCGGCGGCCATGGCGCTGTGCGGGAATTTATCGAAGTTGTTCTCAAAATGCAGGACAAGTGGGAGTCGCTTGTTGCAAACTATTGAAACGTCTTTTGTTTCATGACACTTTATCAAAGACGAGTTTTGATAACAAAAAAAAACGAAATCCTGGCGAGCGCCAAACGGGTCTTCACTATCGAAAGCGAGGCAGTGCGGGCGCTTATCGAAAAACTGGATGATTTTTTTATCGCCGCCGTCCAGTTGATTTGGGATTGCAAGGGCCGGGTCATTGTCACTGGTATCGGCAAGTCCGGCGTTATTGGCCAGAAAATGTCGGCGACCTTTTCAAGCACGGGCACGCCGTCCTTTTTTTTGCATCCGGCGGAGGCGATTCACGGCGACCTCGGCATGGTGACCAAGGATGATGTGGTCATCTGCCTGTCGAAAAGCGGCAACACAAATGAAATCAGCGCCATCGTGCCGGCGTTAAAAAAAATTGGCGTGCCGATCATCACCTTGACCGGCAACCTCCGCTCGTCGCTCGCCGGGCGCAGCGATGTGGTGCTCAACGTTTCGGTCGACGCCGAAGCGTGTCCCAATGATCTGGCGCCGACCGCCAGTACCGTGGCCATGCTCGCTATGGGTGACGCCTTGGCCGTCGCTTTATTGGAACAGCGCGGCTTTCGTAAAGAAGATTTTGCGTTTCTGCACCCCGGCGGTTCGCTGGGGCGGCAGTTCATTAAAATTGATGAGATCATGTTCGTCGGCGCCCGAGTGCCCATTGTGGCGAGAGATGCCGATCTGCAGC
Source organism: uncultured Cytophagia bacterium (assembly GCA_964432185.1). Lineage (GTDB taxonomy): Bacteria > Zhuqueibacterota > Zhuqueibacteria > Residuimicrobiales > Krinioviventaceae > Kriniovivens. The sequence continues at coordinate 10,182 of CAYSNA010000108.1, read as the reverse complement.
AGATCATCAGCGAAATTTCGCACAAACGTCTCGGCGGCACCTGCGTCATTGAACCTGACGGCACACTGGCCGGCATCATCACCGACGGCGATATGCGCCGCCTCTGGTCACAGCCGGTGAATATCGAAAAATTGCGGGCGCAGGATATTATGAACGCTGATCCCAAGGTCATCAAATCCGGCGAGCTCGCGGTGACGGCGTTCAAAATATTGGACCAGCATAATATCATGCAGATTATTGTGGTCAATGAGGCCAAGATTCCGATCGGCATGATCCATTTACATGATTTGCTCGATGCCGGAATCGGCAAGTGAAAATGTTCATCCATGTGGACAATGATGTTTAGATTTATTAAAATAATGCTGTTGATGACTGTGGTGCTGCTCGGCTGGACTTGTTCGCGAAAAGAGACGACCGCGACCGACAGCGAGAAAAAGAAGAAACTGCCGGATCAGGAGATTTGGGATTTTCAAGCCAAATCCACAGTGAACGGCAGGCTCGAAGCGGTCATCCGCGCCGGTCATATGCTGCGCTTCAACCGCGATGAATTGATGCTGTTTGACGCCGGCGTTCAAGTTGATTTTTATGATGAAAACGGCGAACACGCCTCGGTGCTCACAGCCAATACCGGCGAGTACAATTCCAAGACCGAGGACGTCAAGGCGATCGGCAATGTCGTCGTTGTATCGGACAGCGGCATTACGCTGTACACGGAAGAGCTGTTTTATTATCGTCAACGCGATCAGATCATCTCAAATACAAACGTGCGAGTTGAGACCGAAGAAGGCCATATTTTGCACGGCGTAGGATTCCGGTCGGATGCGCAGATGAACTCGTGGCAAATTGATAAACCGCATGACGGCGTCGCCCCCGAAGGCGTCGATTTGTCGCTGGATCGTTTTGAGAAAAAAACCAAAAAAGACAGCAGCGCGGCTCAGGATTCCACTGCGCTGTTGGATTCGACCCTCGTTGATTCGATGGCGGTGATCAACTCTACGATTGCTGACACATCAAGAATTGATACAATAAAAAATAAAAAATAAATTGTCCAAGGCATGAGCCATTTTATGTACAATACTGAAAAAAATGAACCACGAATTGCGCTAATTCTACGAATCAATATCCAACTAAATTCGTGTAATTCGTGAAATTCGTGGTTGCAGCTTTTAAAATGAAATATCGAATTTATATCGTTTTAATTTTTGTTCTTTGGCAATTCACTTTTCCGCAAAACGCCGGTGAAGGCGATGACAAGCTGCGGCTTGTACATGCCGATGTGCTCATGGGCAAAAAGGATACGCGCGGCGGCGAAACGCGCGAATTTGTCGGCAATGTTAAATTTCGTCAGGGCGAAACCATTTTGACCTGCGATCGCGCCACGGAATTTATCAACGCCGGGCGTTATGAGCTGTTCGGTCGTGTCGCGTATATCGATACCGCCAAATCGCTTTTTGGCGATAAATTTAGTTATTACGAGGCCACGAAAATTGCCTATGTGGACGGCAACGTGCGCCTGCTCGATTCGACAAAAACGTTGACGGCCGATTTTCTCATTTACAACGATGACGAAAGCACTTCCGACGCCAGAAGTCATGTTTTTCTTGCGGATGAAAAAGAAAACGTCGTCATTGTCGGCGATGAAGCGTTTTATCACCGCGATGATGGCTACGCCAGCGTTACCGGCAACGCGGCGCTGACGAAAACCGATTCGACGGCGACAGACACGCTGATCATCTACGGCGGCTTTTTTCAAATGTTTGATGACGGCGATCGATTCCTCGTCACTGACAGCGTCCGGGTCGTGCGTGGCGAGATCGAAGCGTTTTGTGATTCGCTCGAATATTTTCATGACCAAAGCATCATCAAATTGAGCAATTCGCCGCGCGTGCATCAGGATCGGCAATATTTGACCGGCAAGTCTGTCTCCCTGTTGATGGAAGAATCGGACGTCAAGGGCATTCACATTGTCGGCAATGCCGTCGCCGCCTCAACCGTGGATTCGACGGTTATCACGCCGGTCCCTTATGATCTGCTCAGCGGCCAGGATATGATGGTCTATGTGACGGATGAAAAAATCGATTCGGTGCGCATCAAGGATCGCGCGACGAGCTTTTATCATGTGATTGAGGAAGGCGAGGAGCGCGGATTGAATAAAGCGCTTGGCGATGAATTGTTCATCCGATTTAATGCGGATACGTTGTCGCTGGTGAGCGTCAAGAGTAATCCCGGTATGTCTCTTGGCCAGTTTCATCCGCCAAGCCATCGTGACGACCTGGAAAGTGAATTGCGGGCAGAATTGACAAGAATAGGTATTGTGATCAATGAACCGCCGGCAACAACGCCGGCTATCCCCGATAGTGTCGAAACCATTGTTGAACCGGCGGATAAAGTGGAATGAGTGAACAGAACGTTTTAAAAAGTGAACATCTTGTCAAGATTTACGGCAAGCGCAAAGTTGTGAATGATGTCTGCATTGAGATCAAGCAGGGTGAAACGGTGGGATTGCTCGGCCCAAACGGCGCCGGCAAAACGACGACCTTTTACATGATCGTCGGCATGATTCGCCCCAAAAGCGGCCGTATTTTGTTTGGTGCTGAGGATATTACCCGGCAGCCGATGTACCGCCGCGCCCGCAAAGGCATCGCCTATCTGGCGCAGGAGGCATCGGTTTTTCGGCAACTGTCGGTTGAAGAAAATCTGCTGGCCATTTTGCAAACGCTGCCCTTGACGCGTAAACAACGCCGCGATAAAGCGTACGCGTTGATGGATGATCTCAATGTCACCCGTCTGGCGAAAAACAAAGCCGCAACTCTCTCGGGCGGTGAGCGCCGCCGTGTGGAAATTTGCCGCGCGCTGGCCACGGATCCGAAATTCATCCTGCTGGATGAGCCGTTTGCCGGCGTTGATCCCATTGCGGTGGAAGATATTCAGCGCATCGTCATGCGCCTGCGCGAACGCAATATCGGCGTGCTGATTACCGATCATAATGTGCACGAAACGCTGTCGATTACCGATCGCGCCTATCTGCTGTTTGAAGGCCGCGTCCTCAAAACCGGAACGGCAGATTTTCTCGCCAACGATCCGGAAGCGCGAAAATTTTATCTGGGAGATAGTTTTAAACTGGATCGCTAATTGTGAATGGAATAAAAATCCTGTGTGTTACAAAGAAGAGGAAGGGAAAAGGGAGTAAGTCATAGATGGTAAGGTTAGGACAACATTTAAGTTTACAGATGAAACAGTCGCCGCAACAGGTACTGCTTTCATCGTTATTGCAACTGCCCATCCAGAGCCTTGAGCAACGCCTGTCCATGGAATTGGAAATGAATCCGTTGCTGGAAATGGATATGGAAGAGGTGCTCGAGCTTGACCAGGAAATGGAAGAGGTCAAGGAAAATCTTGAAGATGATGTGAGCGTGGATGAGGATAATATTGCCGAAGCGGAACTCGAAAAGGAAAAAGAAGAAATTGACTGGGATGAAATTCTCAGCGACGAAGACAACTACGAGTTCCGTCTGCCGCGCGAAAAAACCGAGGAAGAAAATGAACGGGTTGAGGTACATCAGGAATCGCTGACCGATCACCTCATGTCACAGCTTCATATGACGTCGCTCGAACCTGCCGAGCAGTTGATCGGCGACTATATTATCTGGAATATCAACAATGTCGGTTATCTGGTCACCGACACTGAAACCATTGCCGAAAATCTGGAAGAGGATATCGATACGGTCGAGCAGGTTTTAACTATAATCCAGGGATTTGATCCCGCCGGCATTGGCGCGCGCAACCTGCAGGAATGTCTGCTGATTCAACTGTTGCAGGAAAATCCGCCGAACGACCTCGCCATCAAGATGATTAGAGATCATTTTGAGGATTTTAAAAACAAGCGGTACGAGCGTCTGGCGCGCGATATGATGATTGATCTCGAAGCGGTCAAGCGCACCATCGAGCATATCACCAAACTCAATCCCAAACCGGGCGAAGGTTATGTCACTTATGGCAATAACTATGTTGTGCCGGACATCGAAGTGCGCAAAGAGGACGGCGAATTCAAAATTATGATGCACGATTTTAATGTGCCGCAGCTTCGCATCAATAATACCTATAAAAAGATGATGCTCGACAAAAAGAAATCCAGCAAAGAGACGCGGGATTTCATTCGCCAGCGTCTGGAATCGGCGCGCTGGTTGATCAATTCAATCCATCAACGCCGCGCCACGATTCTACGCACGGTTGAGGCCATCATTGAAAAACAGATCGACTTTTTTGAAAGGGGCCCGGAAAATCTCAAGCCGATGATCCTGAAAGACATTGCCGATGAGATCGGCATGGATATTTCGACCATCAGCCGCGTCACCAATGGAAAATACATCCAGACCGAATATGGCGTTTTTGAGTTGAAATACTTTTTCAGCGAAAAATACGTCACGGATGACGGCGAAGATGTGTCCAACAAAACGATTAAAGCGCTGATCAAGGACCTGGTTGAGAAGGAACCGCCGAAAAGGCCGTACAATGATCAGAAAATTTCCGAGATGCTCAAGAAAGAGGGATTTCCGGTCGCCCGTCGAACCGTTGCCAAATATCGCGAGCAGATGAACATACCGGTCGCACGTTTACGACGGAGAATATAATGGCCTTGAAAGAATTTCACGCCACAACAGTTATTGGGCTCCGGCATAAAGGCAAAGTTGTCGTAGCCGGTGATGGCCAGGTGACCTATGGCGATACGGTGCTGAAAAGCAAGGCGCGTAAAATTCGTAAACTCTACGACGGCAAGGTGCTGGCCGGATTTGCCGGCGCGACAGCGGACGCCTTTACTTTGTTTGAGCGCTTTGAAGAAAAACTCGCCGCGGTCAACGGCAACCTCAATCGCGCCGCCGTTGAGATGGCCAAAGACTGGCGCCTCGATCGCTACCTGCGCCGCCTCGAAGCCGTCCTCATCGTGCTGGATGACAAACATATTTTTCTCATCTCCGGCAACGGCGATGTGATTGAGCCTGATGATAACGTCATTGCCATCGGTTCCGGCGGCGATTTTGCGCTCGTCGCTGCCCGCGCGTTGATGAAACACTCGTCGCTCGAAGCGACCAAAATCGCCAGAGAAGCGATGAAACTGGCGTCCGAACTGTGTATCTTTACCAATGATAATATTATTGTCGAAGAGTTGTAAGCACACATGCAATTCTCCAGTCAACACAATAACTGTGTGATAAAAATTGTTAATGTCAGAACCACTGAGAATACAAAAAAGACATCACTCCGATATGTGAAATTTTCGGTCATGTACTCCATGAATGCTTTTTGTAGTCTCGGTGGTTCATTTTTTTAGTGGACCTCTGTATGAATAAAACCCCGCAGGAAATCGTCCAGGAATTGGACAAATATATAATCGGCCAGGATAATGCCAAAAAGTCCGTGGCCATCGCCTTGCGCAACCGCTGGCGCCGTCAGCAAGTGCCGGCCGAATTGCGCGAGGAAATCATGCCGAACAATATTATTCTCATCGGCCCCACCGGCGTGGGCAAAACCGAAATTGCTCGCCGACTGGCCAAACTTGATAATTCGCCGTTCGTCAAAATTGAAGCATCCAAGTTTACCGAAGTCGGTTATGTTGGCCGTGATGTCGAATCCATTGTGCGCGATCTGGTGGATCAGGCGGTCAATATGGTGCGCAGTGAATTCGTTGAAGAGGTGGAAGCCAAGGCGGAAGAGCTGGCTATTGAACAGCTTTTGAATATTTTGCTGCCGCCGCCGCCAAACTCCAACGGCCGAACCCCCGAAGAAAAAGAAAAACAAAAAGAACGCGAGAAAAAGTATCAGCGCAACCGCGACAAAATGTTTCAGAAATTGATGGACGGCAAACTTGACGATCGTCTTATCGAACTGAATGTGGATGCCGAACCGAACGCAATGATGCAAATTTTTTCGCCCATCGGCATCGAAGAGATGGGCATTAATATTCAAGAGCTCCTGGGACCGATGATGCCGCAGAAAAAAAAGAAACGCCGTCTCTCGGTCTCGGAAGCGCTGATCGTGTTGCAGCAGGAGGAGACGCAAAAATTGATCGACATGGACGAGGTTGTCACCGAGGCCATTCATCGCGTTGAGGAAACCGGCATCGTTTTTCTCGATGAAATCGATAAAATTGCCGGCGAGGATTCCGGCAACGGTCCGGATGTGTCGCGCGAAGGTGTGCAGCGCGATTTGCTGCCGGTGATCGAAGGCACCAACGTCATCACCAAATACGGTATGGTGCGCACCGACCACATTTTGTTCATTGCCTCCGGCGCCTTTCATGTGTCCAAACCATCGGACTTGATTCCCGAACTGCAGGGCCGCTTTCCGATCCGCGTCGAACTGTCGAGCTTGAGCGCCGAAGATTTTGAGCGGATTTTGACCGAACCGAAAAACGCGCTGATTAAACAGTACACCGCGCTCATCGAGACCGAAGGGGTTAAAATCAATTTCAGTAGCGGCGCCATCCGGGAAATCGCCAAAATTGCCTCGGACGTGAATCTGCAATCCGAGAACATCGGCGCTCGCCGCTTGCATACAATTATGAGCAATTTGCTCGAAGATATCTTGTTCGAGCTGCCGAAGTCGGAACAAAAGGTTTTTAAAATTACCCAAAAGATGGTGCGCGACAAGTTAAAGGTCATCATTCAGGATGAGGATCTGAGTCAATACATTTTGTAAGGGAGAATATTGTGAAACGGGATTTTTTGCAGATTACCGATTTTAGTCGGGACGAACTATTTGAGACGTTTGAACTGTGCGCCGACCTCAAGGCGAAAACCAAAGCGCGCCAGGAGCATCACCTGTTGAAGGGCCAGACGCTGGCCATGTTGTTTCAAAAACCATCGACGCGGACGCGCGTGTCGTTTGAAGTCGGCATGTATCAGCTCGGCGGTCATGCACTTTATCTCAGCCCAAGCGAGGTTGGACTCGGCAAGCGCGAATCTGTCGCTGATGTGGCGCGCGTGCTCTCCCGCTTTAATGACGGCATCATGGCGCGGGTGTTCGGGCATCAGATTGTCGAAGAATTGGCCGAGTACGCGTCCGTTCCGGTCGTTAACGGCCTCAGCGATTTGACTCATCCTTGCCAGATTCTCGGCGATATTTTTACCGTCTACGAACACAAAGGCCGATATGAGGATTTAAAGATTGCCTATATTGGTGACGGCAATAATGTGACTAATTCCTGGATCAATCTCGCCGCCCGCTTGAGTATAGACCTGCGGATTGGCTGCCCCAAAGGCTATGAGCCGAATATGGATTTGGTTGAAAAAGCCCGCGCCCAAGGCAAAAGTCAGATCAATATTTTTTACGATCCCATGGACGCTGCCTCGGATGCGGACGTTGTGTATACGGACGTGTGGGCCAGCATGGGCCAGGAAGAGGAAGCGGCCGAACGCGCCAAAATTTTCGCGCCGTTCCAACTGAATCAGAAACTGATATCGCAGGCGGACAAGAACTGTCTTGTGCTGCACTGTTTGCCGGCGCACCGCGGCGATGAGATTACCGACGAGGTCATTGACGGCCCGCATTCTGTCGTTTTTGATGAAGCCGAAAATCGTCTGCATATTCAAAAGGCGATTTTGGTCAAACTGATGGAAAAATAAATTGACAGCGGATTTTTCTCCACGAATTTAACGATCAAACCGCAGAGATTACCGCGGATCGCAGAGCTTGACAGAATGACCCTGTTTTCTCATCAGCCTCCGCGGTTTGTTTTTGAAAGAAAATCGGAGTAGTTGTGTCAATCGAAATAGTAAAATATGATGAATCGTTTCAAAGCCAATGGGAAGAATTCGTCTGGTCCGCCAATAACGGCAACATTTTTCACACGCGTCAATTTTTGTCGTATCACCCGGTCGATCGATTTGTCGATTTTTCGCTGCTGTTTTTGAAAAAGGGCCGCATCCTCGCGCTTTTGCCGGCCGTGGATTTTAACGATAACGGCACCCGAATTTTACTGTCGCATCGCGGCGCCTCGTATGGCGGATTTGTCATTAAAGATACGCTCTCCATTCGCGAGGCGTTTGATCTTGTCGAAGCGCTCATCCAGTACGCCAAAGCCGAAGGATTTCACGCTATCGACATGACGCCGCCACCACAAATTTACCTGCGCCGCCCCAGTAATTACATTGATTTTGCGCTGGTGCAGAACGGTTTCACCTATCGCAAGCGCGAAATTTCCAGCGTCATTCCGCTCGATTTTCGTTCCGATGACATCCTGAGCACGTTTAATGAAGGCTCGAGCCGCGCGGTACGGCGCGGACAAAAGCTCGGTGTTGAGGTGCGCGAATCCGACGATCCCAAAGAGTATGAAAAATTTTACGCCATTTTAAAAAAGAACCTGCGCCTGCGCCACGGCGTCAATCCCACGCACACGCTGCCCGAGCTGCTCACGGTGAAAGCGCTCTTTCCCGAGCGCGTAAAGCTGTTTGCTGCCTACACGCCGGACAATGACATGGCCGCCGGCGTCGTCATGTTCATCTGCAACCCGCGGGTCGTGCTCGCTTTTTATATCAGCCATGATGAGGACTATCAGGAGTATCGCGGGGTCAACTGTCTTTTTTACAATATTGTTGATTGGGGCATCCGCGAAAAATATGGTTTTCTCGATTTCGGCATTTTTACGGTGAATGAAGATCCCAACTGGGGCCTGGCTCGGTTTAAAGAGAGCTTTGGCGCGCAGGGGGTGTTTCGCGATAGTTTGCGGTTGACATTTTAGCGGCATGTAAAGATTCGTATGTTTACGGTTTTTCACGCATCGCTCCAATTCCAAAGTACATTTTGTCGAGTGGTCGTTTAAATGGAACATGAACTAACTTTTCGCGCAGCCTTATCGAGTCAGGAAGAGGAATTTATTTCGACCTTAAAATCGCCCTTCCTCATTCAGTCTTTCCTTGATTCCATCCCTTACAGTTGCGATCCTATTTATCGTTGCCCGCTGCGAGTGCTCCGCGATTCTGTGGCGCACTGTTTTGACGGCGCCGTGTTCGCGGCGGCCGCGCTGCGCCTCATCGGTTATCCGCCGCTGATTCTCAATATGATTCCTGACGGCCGCGACGACGAACATCTTTTGGCCCTGTTTAAGTATGAAAATCATTGGGGCGCCGTCGCCAAATCCAATACGGTTGGTCTGCGTTTTCGTGAACCCATTTACCGAACGCTGCGCGAACTGGTTTTGTCCTATTTTGAACTCTACTACAACACCGAAGGCGAAAAAACCCTGCGCGGCTATACGGTGCCTCTTCTTCTCTCCAAGTTTGATTCGTTGCACTGGATGGTTCGAGATGAAGCCATGGATTCCATCGCGCAACGCACGGACGAAATTCAACGATTCTCAATATTGACGCCACACATGATCGCCAATCTGTCGCCTGTGGATGAACGATTGTTTAAAGCAGGGCTGATGGGCGCAAATGAGGCGGGATTGTTTCGGCCGTAAAGAAATATTCACTGTTGGATTATTTATCCATCTCTTGTCACGAAAATTATGGCACTTTCATTTGGTATTATTCCAAATAAGATAAACGACTCAAAGAGGTCAGATACTAATCTGTTGAGCCGCTCTAAGAATGATGTCCACGGATAATCGAAGACATGGTTGATGGCGCGACATTCACCTCGTCGCTGAATTTGCCTTGGCCTCTAACGACAAGCGAGACAATATGAAAGAATCCAGTTCGAGAATAACCTACATTGATAATTTGCGCATCCTGCTCATTAGCCTTGTGGTGCTGCATCATCTTGCCATCACTTATGGCGCGCCGGGCGGCTGGTACTACAATGAGGGCCAGGCCGGTACGCTCGCAACCCTCTTGATGACCATGTTTGTCGCCACAAACCAATCCTTTTTTATGGGACTCTTATTTTTCATCTCGGCATATTTTACCAGCGCCTCTTTTGATAAAACAGATGTAAAATCGTTTCTGGCGAAAAGAGTGCTGCGGTTGGGCATTCCGCTTGTGGTCTTCTTTTTTCTCCTGTCGCCCATGACCATTTATTGGCGAATTTTTTTCGATCCGGCAACCACCATGTCCTTTGTTGAATTTCTCAAAGAACATCATGGATTCGGTTTTGGCCCACTGTGGTTTGTTGAAGTTTTGCTTATCTTTGCATTGATCTTTGCAGCCACTCATCTCCTTTTTCGATCCGAGAAAAAAACCATCC
>CAYSNA010000107.1:1779-13769 GCA_964432185.1 uncultured Cytophagia bacterium | reverse complement strand
CATCCGTCTGATCCGTTAAATCCGCGTTCTATCCACAATGTGTCCGGTATTGACATTCGTGGTAAAGTTTTGCTGAAAGAGAACAATGACAAAAGTCAATATGTATTTCACCATATAGATAGGAGGGGATATGGACTCGGGAGATTTTCATATATCCAATATTCCAACACTACGACATCGACTCATCGAGGGCAACAATGCATGGTGTTGGCGATATTTTTGAAACTGTGGTTCTGTGTTTAAAAATTGTAGTTATCGAAGTAACGTAATGGACCGCGTGAGCCGGATGTGACCGGCCTGAAAGATGCAAAAGTAAGAACCCGAAGCGACAGGCTGATTAAACAGACCAAGACCATCCCAGTGCGTTTTGTGATAACCCGCCTCAAACTCGCCGCGTTCCAGCACGGCAATTTTTTGACCGACGGCATTGTAGATCGAAATCTCGATGTCGTTTGTTTCCGGCAAGGTAAAATCGATAAAAGTACCACTGTTAAATGGATTCGGATAGTTTGTCGCCAATTCATACGAGGAGGGCACATTGGGATCGGGATCGGTACCCGGATCGGGATCAACATCCGGCTTGTCCTCGCCGCTGGTGACGACTTCATTGGAATAGCTGCTCTCATTCCCCCAATAGTCGATGGCGGTCACGCTGAAATAATACTTAACGCCGTCCTGCAAATAAGCCACCGTATATTCAGTGCGGTCGCCAACATCGCGCGACGCGCCGTATTGTCTCGAACTTGTTCCCCAATAGAGCCGATAGGTTAAAATGTCATCATCCACGGGCTCCCATCTCACCGTGATGGAACGTGCAGAAGCAAGGGTAGAAAAGACAAAAAATAAAAAAATTACAAATAAACGCATATAATATCCTGTATCCGCCGGTCCAACTGTTAACTGTGTTTTCTCCATCCTTCATGCGTTATATTGTGTTGAGAGATTTTATAATTCAGCGCGCGGGGTGAAATGCCGAGCAGTTCGGCGGCTTCTTTTTGCACCCATTTCGTACGGCTGAGCGCCGCGATGATGGCTTCTTTTTCAATCTCGTTCAAGTTGAGGGTCCTAAAGCTGGTGCCTTCACGATCGCTGCCGCGTCGTTCCCGTCCACCGGCGGCGAAATAATCTTTGCCGGACATGGACAGCGCGCCGGGGCCGATGGACATATTTTCGTTGGCAATCAGCACGGCACGCTCAACAATATTACGCAATTCGCGGATGTTGCCCGGCCACGTGTGATGAAGCAAAACGTTCAGCGCATCCTTACTGAATGCCCCAACATCTTTTTTCACCTCGGCAGAAAATTTACGACGGAAATATTCCGCCAGTAGCGGGATATCTTCCTGCCGCTCTCGCAATGGCGGCAGGTGGATGGATACAACGTTGAGGCGGTAATATAAATCCGCCCGAAAATGATTGTTCTCCATCTCATCCCACAAATCCTTGTTCGTGGCCGCTATAATTCGCACGTCAACCTTGAGGTTTTTATTGCCACCGACGCGGGTAAAGGTCTGTTCCTGTAACACGCGCAAAATTTTGGCTTGTGTCGATGGATGCATATCGCCGATTTCATCGAGAAAAAGCGTCCCGCCATCGGCTTGCTCAAACTTGCCGGAATGTCTCGCGACAGCACCGGTAAAGGCGCCTTTCTCATGACCGAACAACTCGCTTTCCAGCAGTTGCTCGTGCAAGGCGGCGCAATTGACAGCGACGTACGGTTTATCCGCTCGCAAACTGTGTGCCTGAATCGCGCCGGCGATCAACTCTTTTCCAGAGCCGGTTTCACCTTGAATCAAAACCGATGCATTACTCTTGGCAATTTTGCTGATGAGCTGATAAATATTTCGAATTTCCGTGTTGCGACTCACCTGCGGATAATAGAGCTCAAAACCGGAAAAGCTGCCATATTCGGGTTTTGTCAAGCTCAGAATATCAACGTCATCTTCATTTATATCCAAAAAGGACGCAGCCACATTTTCTGCCATGATCCTAAAATCCTTGTGCTTGATTACAATTTTGCAATTGGAAATATACAAAAATTAATAACGCATTACAATACTTTATAAAGCACCGGAATGCGCAAACTTTTCGAGCTTGATTTCAAGTTCTTCGAGGGATAATACATTTTTAATTTCAGGTGGGATTGGATGCGCCCAGGACTCCAGAGCATCCAATAATGTGGGACGTTCGAGGCCGATGGATGATAGTCTCTCGGCATCAGCAAAAAACTGGCGCGCCGGGCCATCATAGGCCAGTTCGCCACGTTGCAACGCCAGAATCCGGTCCGCCACTCGCGCGACAAAATCCATGCTGTGCGACACAATGACGAACGATTTACCGGAGATTTTCAACCGATCAACAATTCCGGCAAAACGCTGCACGCTTTTCGGATCGAGCCCGGCCGTGGGTTCATCAAAAACCATCATATCCGGCTGCATAGCCAGCACTCCGGCAATGGCCACACGGCGCTTTTCGCCCTCGCTCAACCGAAAGGGCGAGCGATCGCGAAAAATCTTCGGATCGAGTTCAACCGCCGCCATCGCCTCATTTATGCGTGACTCAATGTCGGCCTCATCGAGTCCCATATTCTTCGGCCCAAAGGCAATATCTTTGGCCACGGTTTCTTCGAACAACTGCGTTTCGGCAAATTGAAAGACCAGGCCGATCTTCTTTCGCAGCCCATTTTTCTTGAATGATTTTCCCCAAATATCCGAATCTTGAAAAAACACCCGACCGCTGGTTGGTTTGAGCAATCCGGTAAAATGCTGGATGAGCGTCGTTTTACCCGAGCCGCTGCGACCGACAATAGCAACGCATTCATTCTTGCCGAGCGAAAATGACACATCGTGTAAAACGTCGTGTTGTGATGCCCCGATGCCGCTATATTTAAAACTGATATTCTTGAGATGTAAAAAATGGCTCATCAAAATCCCAGGGATTGCGTGTCTGCTCGTTGTTGTTGCAGTTGTTCCGTTGTCAGCGCCCTCAATGAGACAACAGACTGTTCCGCATACGAATCGGTCATGCCGGCAATGTGATCGCACACAGCGCGGGCGAACAATGGATTTTTTTCCAAAAAGGTTTTAACAGCGGCCCGCTCCTGTGGCGAACCAGAGTACACCACGCGCTGTTCGTCCGGGCCGGCGCATTTAGACAGACGATATGCCGGCAGCAAATTCGGATACAAATAGTAAAATTTAAAGAGATCACGAATCGTGGTTTTAGCGTCCTCGTCACTGCGTCTTTCCGCCGCCTTGGAAATGATTTCCCGCATGATGAACCGATCCAGTTCCTCCTGTTGCGGATCGACGGCCGAACTGAACCAGACGATGCGGGCGTCAAAAAACTCTGTTCGTCCAACGAGGTCGTAAAACTTTTTCATATTGCGAAGCGATTCGTTCAACACATCGGTCACCAGATAATTGACCAGTTTTCGAATCAATAAATTGCGATAAACAAATGCATCTTTTTCGTGTCCCAGTTCGATGCGATAATGGTCCTCAACATGTTGGATAAGCGGCAGGGTTCTGACCTTGTCCAAGGTCACATAACCGGCGCGGATGCCGTCCTCAAGATCGTGGGTGCGCTGGGCGATCTCGTCACAAATGGCGACGATCTGGCCTTCGAGCGTCGTGGCGTTGTCGAGCTCGTAATTCAAACCATCCATTTTAAAACCGGGAAAATTAATGTGGCCGCGTCGCAGGCGCGTGTGTTTGAGAATACCCTCGCGAACCGGTGCGGTCAGGTTCAGGCCTTCGAATTCATATTTCGTCTCGTTCGTATCGACAATGCGCACGCTTTGATAATTATGCTTGAATCCGCCGACATCGCCGATGTTGACCGAACCGTTTAGATTATCCTCACCTTTTAAAATATAATCCAGCACCACCTCGCCGACATGCCCAAAAGGTGTGTGCCCGAGATCATGCGCCAGACCGATCGCCTCGGCCAAATCCTCATTTAGTCCAAGGGCCCGCGCCATGGTGCGTGAGAGTTGAGAGACCTCCAGCGTGTGTGTCAATCGCGTGCGGTAATGATCGCCGTAGCTGGTGAGAAAAACCTGGCGTTTATGTTTGAGACGGCGAAAGGCGCGAGAATGAATGACACGATCCCGATCACGTTGAAAAGCCGTACGATAAGCGTGCGGTTCCTCGGGAATCAAACGCGTTTTGGCGCCGTTCACACTTTTGGCCGCAAAGGGCGATAAACTGTCATCTTCAATTTTTTCGAGCGATCGACGATCGCGGATTTGAAAGGATTCCATAATTTACAAGTTGATAAAAGAACGTTGTCGCTGCGTAAAAACACAACTTTGGGAATAACCAATCTCTTTGAGCATTTGAATGGTGGCCGGAAAATCCGCCGCCACCTCATCCGGTTTGTGCGCATCCGAGCCAAGAACGACGGGGATCTGCAAATCAAACGCTTGCTCGAGGATGTCTTTTTTCGGATAAAGCTCGCCCGCCTTGCGAAGGCCCGAGGTATTGACGTCCAGTGCCACACCGGCTTTACGGACCGCCTGCAACGCGCGATTAATATTGTCCGACACATTTATTGTCGGTCTGGCAATGCGTTTGGGCAGATCGAGATGGCCGATCACATCGTACAATCCGGTTTGCACCGCCTCTTCAATTAATGTATAATAACGTGTGTGCAATGTATTGACGCCAATCTCATCAAGGCGATGTGCCAGCGCCGGATTTGAAAAATCCCAGTCGCCGACAAAATGCACCGAGCCGATGACAAAATCAAACGGATATTGACCGAGAAAATGTTCAATATATGCCATGTGCGGCGGTAGATAATCGGCTTCAATACCTAATCGAATTTTAATCTCCGGATAGTTTCCTTGCGCTGCCGCGACGTCCGACACATAGGTTTCCCAATCGTCAAAAGGCATCCTGCCCGTCGGATCGTCGAGCTCCGGGATGGGTATATGTTCGGCAAATCCGATTTCCGTCACTCCTTTGGCAATCGCGGATTCAACATATTGGAAAATCTCGCCCTCACCGTGACGGCAGAGGTAGCTGTGCATATGGTAATCGATCATAAGCGGCGATCTTTGTTTTTCTGTTTTTTCTTATCGTTTAAGAATCAATTCATTTAACGCGGCTGTCGAATGGCCGTTTATATCGCGGCAATATCGTAAAGTCAAAACCTCACTGTTTTGTCACAACGGCTGCCGCATAGCCGACAACATAGCCGTATTTATTGCCGGTGACATCCGCCGAGTTGGTGCGGGCGATAACTTTGGGCTGAGTGGCGCCCCACTTTTCAGCAACAATTTTCAGCGCCGTGACCGGCCCGGCGCCACAGGCCATCGCTATACGATTATTGGAATTAAAACAAAATTGAATGGGGCTGTCATTCTCCATACTCTGCAATGTCGCGTCATCACTTTTCCGGCATTCTGAATAAGATTGACCGTGATAGAGATCAGTGCTGGCGATGAGCAACGTTTTGTCCGGATTCAACGTTTCGGCGATGGCCTCGCCGAGCTGCCGGCAATTTTCCCAACTGTAATCATGAAAAACCAGCGGCACTATATTAAAATTCCCCAGCACCATCTGCAAAAACGGCAGTTGTACCTCCAGCGAATGTTCCGCTCGGTCAGTAAGCGAGTCATGCCCAACGCTGCTGATGTGGATATTTTTCGCCGCCTCGACCAAACGCGTCACCGCATCGTTATCAACCGGCGCAACGCCGAGCGGGGATTCGTAATAATCGCCGTCATAAGCCGAAACGCCGTCAATATAGGTACTGTGACTCGGCGCCAGCACCACAACGGTATCATAAACGCGCCCCTGCAGTTGCTTGTAAGCGGCAGCCGCCGTGAGGCCGGAAAACGTATACCCGGCGTGTGGCGCAACAAGTCCAAAAATGGAGTTCAACTCGAGATTCTCTACCTGCTCCAGGTAGCTGTCAATAACGAACCGCAGCCGATCCGGTTTGCCCGGATAAAACTGGTCGGCCCACGCAGCGTGTCGAATCTGCATAAAACCCTCCACAGATTTTCACTTGTTTTTCTCCTCTATTTTAGTAACTTTTTGAGCCAAATAAAAGCCAAATATGGCGAAACGTTTGCTCACTCTCCTCCCGCATTAAAAAAGGCGCGCGTTGTATGGATCATTATTGTCACAATCACCCAAACGTGAAAACGACCAAAAGATGCGCCTGCTGCAAAAAATATATCTGCGCACCATGCAGCATTCCCTTTTTGGAACGACACTTTTGTTCATGGTCCTGCCTGCTCAAGTCGGTTCGAACATCCACATTCGCGCTGTTCCGAAAAAGTCCGGGTGAAAAAAAATCGGTTATCCGGGAGCGGATGAAACTCAACATGGCGATGTTCTGGGGTGTCTGCCTCCTGCTATTGATTGTCACGGCCCTGACGCTGGGGATGTTAAAAATTTATCAGGACGGACAGGAGCGAAGAAAATATCAGACGGCAAAAGAGACGGTTGAAGATTTTCCCGAATCGCATATCAGCGGCATCATTTCGCAGCAACCGGATGCGATGGTGCTGTCAAACACCATTGACCTGGCCGGCGAGGCGGCGGACAGCATCATCATCAGTTTAAAAGTCAATGGCAGGTTGATGGCCGTCACGCTGCCGGAAAATGGCACGTTTGCTTTTTCTGATATTTCTCTCGGACATGGCGAGAACGAGATTATCGTTTTGGGCATGGATACGAATGGCAACTCGACCATTCTGCAAAAAATCGTCACCACCTACGGTTCACCGCGATTAACGTTTATGGCGCGCGATGTGACGCGCGGCTCGACAAATCGCCAGGAGGTCGCCCTCACATTTGACGGCGGCTCCGGCAACGGCGCAACCAACGCCATTCTCGATATTTTAAAGGAGAAGAATATCCGTTCGACCATGTTTCTCACCGGCGGTTTTCTGAAACGATATCCCGAGCAGGTGAAACGGATGCTCAAGGATGGCCACGAAATCGGAAACCACACCTGGAGCCACCCGCACCTCACTTCGTATGCTGAAAATGAAAAACACGACACACTTGAAAACATGACGCGCGACAAGCTGCATGACGAATTGATCAAAACGGCATCACTGTTTAAAGAGTTGACGACTGAGAAAATGAAGCCATACTGGCGGGCGCCGTTTGGCGAACATAATCAGGACATCCGCACCTGGGCCGGAGAAATCGGCTATCGGCAAATCGGCTGGACATATGGCCGCGGCGAAACCATGGACAGCATGGATTGGGTGGCGGATACCACATCCGCGGCCTACAAAAGTTCGGATGAAATCTTGCAGAAATTGCTGGCCTTTGGTGAAAATTCGGGACACGGCGCCAACGGCAGCATTATTCTCATGCACCTGGATACGCAACGAAAAATGCAGCCCGTTCACGAGATCATCCCTGCTTTTGTGGACAGCATGCGGGCGCGCGGCTATACATTCGTCACTGTGACCGAGTTGTTGCGGCCGTGAGTCGTTGTCATCTCGAACGAAAAAAGCGAGTGCGGCAATCTCCTGTAATAGTTATAACTCTCACGGGAGATCGCTTGGTCACGTTGTTCATTCTAAGGTCATTAAAGTCATCGCGAGCCGGTCAACGCTCTTTGTTGACCGGTGTGGCGATCTCCTAATAAAGGATTGCTCTTTTTAAGGAGATTGCCACACTCTCCCGCAAAGAACGCGGGATCATTCGCAATGACTTGTTCTTTTTAATGGAATCCAAATCCTTTTGGATTGGAAACTCGCGATGACTTTACATCACTCCTTTCTCGCATACACATAATAGGCTCCCAGCGCCTCCCCGCTCTCATCGTAAAACCAGGTTTGTAGCTGCGTTCGCCCTCTTTTCAAATTGAGAGTAAAAACAAGTTCCCTGGCGCCGGCCGCCAAATCGATTTCCTGCTCAATCTCACCGATTTTAATTTTTCCGCTGGTGATGGTAAAAGCCTTACCCACCGGGACATCCTCAATGCCGGGAACATCGTGCCGAGCCGGCAATCCCTCGTTGATCGCCACGTCAAGTTCCCGCGGCCAGCGGCGCAACGCAAATTCATAAGTACCATCCTCGACAATCTCCACCGCCCAATAACCGTTCGATATATGCCCCTGACGGATATGTCCCTGATTCCACGGATTCGGCTCCACGTGCCAATCGTGCGCCGTCAGTCGCACGGGATTTTCAAAGTCGGAGCCGATGAGAATGTGGCAATACTCGTTAAATCGCTGCGATACATCTTCCCACCAGGCCTCATAAGCGGCCCGCAACTCCTGCACAACGGCTTCAAAATCCGCGGCTACATCGGTATTTTGACCGGGATCGACGGTCATATCATAAAGCTCAACACCATTGATTAAACGCCAGCGATCGGTCATCACCGCACTTTTGCGCCATTTGATCGGCATATCCACGCGCTGCGAATCGGTGATCAGAATACGATCCTTCCAGGTTTGTTCAGGACTTTGCAACAGCGGTAAAATGCTCTCACCATCCATGTTGTGATCTGCTTTTTGAGAGATGCCACACATGGCCATTAGCGTCGGCAACAGATCGACATGCGCCGTAATGCGCTCCACATCTTTGCCGCCGCCAATATAGCCGTTTGGCCAGCGGATAAAACAGGGCACGCGATGGCCGCCGTCGTACGCCCAGTTTTTTGTGCCGCGCATGCCGGCGTTAAAGCCGTTGAGCACAAATCCGTTCTCATCCAGTCCGGCGCCGGCGGCCGTGCCGTTGTCGGTCATAAAAATAAAAATCGTATTGTCGCGCAATCCAATATTTTCGAGATGCGCTTCAAGTCGCGCCATGTTCTCATCAATATTTTCAATCATGCCGTAAAAGCGGGCGCGATGTTCCGGCACGCCCTGCTCGATATACGGCAGACTGTATTTTGGATCGACATTAAACGGCGAATGCGGCGCGTTGGTGCTGATATAACAAAAAAACGGCTTGTGCTGATTTTTGTTAATAAACACCAGCGCGTTATCAAACCAGACGTCCGTGCAATAGCCCTCATAGGTTGTCGGCAGACCGTTGTGCCAGTAGGTGTCGTCAAAATAATCGTTATCCCAATAATCCGGCGTTTGCGTGACGCCGCCGCCGCCGTGAAAAACCGACTCGTCAAAGCCGCGATCCTGCGGTCGAAACGGATAATTATCGCCCAAATGCCATTTGCCGAAAATGCCGGTTGTGTAACCGGCGTCGCGAAATACATCGCCCATGGTGATTTCATCATGTCGGAGCAGCGAACGCCCCATAATCGTATGCCAGACGCCGGTGCGGTTGCAGTAGCGTCCGGTCATTAACGAGGCGCGCGTCGGCGCACAGGTCGGGCCGACGTGAAAATTCGTCAGCCGTACGCTCTCACTATGCAGCTTGTCCATCGTCGGTGTTTTGATGATCGGATTGCCGTGGCAGGCCAGGTCGCCGTAGCCCTGGTCATCGGTGATGATCAAAATAACATTTGGCTTTTGAGATTTATCGCACGATAAAAGTCCGGTTAGCGCAAGCGCAG
Source organism: uncultured Cytophagia bacterium (assembly GCA_964432185.1). Classification (GTDB taxonomy): domain Bacteria; phylum Zhuqueibacterota; class Zhuqueibacteria; order Residuimicrobiales; family Krinioviventaceae; genus Kriniovivens. The sequence goes on along the minus strand of CAYSNA010000107.1, from coordinate 4,268 downwards.
TCGCACCAGCGCCGGCGGTTTTGAGAAAAAATCGTCGATCCATGCTCATCCTCTCTAATAATTTTTTTTCTGAAACAGAATATAAGCTGATGAGGTGGGAAAAACAAGTCAGAGCCCCCCGAACTCTGACTTTATGTGCGCCTCTCTCCCGCGCGGTATTTTTTATTCAAGATTGAGCTTTGTCAGAATGATCTGTTCACCGGCATCACCGGAGCCGATAACAGTGCCCGTTTCATCCGTCCTGTACAAATCCAAATAGACGCCTGATCTTTTCACGAGTCCCTGTGAGCTTACATACTCATAAACGAAAATATCATTATCCCATTTGCCGTCAAGATCAAAATCATAATAATACCGAATTTTAAAACAGTTGAAAGTACCGGCCGGCGCCTTGACCTTTTCGCGCCCAAGAATCTTTTTGTCGATGCGAATCATACTATCAATGACAATCTCCGTCCACTGCCTTCCGACCTCCATGGGATAGGCCAGCGTTTGCGCCGGTGTATTTTCATAAATGAGAGAATCCTCCCCGGTTTTGAAGAGGGAGACGGGCTCGGTAAAAAAGTTTGTCATCTCGCTCACGCTATTGAAAACATAGCCTTTGAAAATTATTTTGTTCGCCGCGCCCTGTTTGGGGAAGCAGTAACCGACGCCTTTGTAAGCCAGCCTAAAAAGGCCATCCGTTCGATTGGCATAAAAAATTCCACCGGAATACGATTGCCCGTCTTCGGTCAACGTCTCATTAAACTGAAACGTCGTGATGGAATCGTGTAACACAACCTCGTCAATAATTTTCAGTATGGATTTTCCATTCGTTGTATCCGAAAGGACCGTGCCACCCTGCGGATCATTATCGAGCATCTTGAAATAAAAAAATCGGTCGTAATGCCACTCGTTGCCAATTTTAGTCGGATAGACAAAATTATCCGGATCAGGCAAAACCGGATTTTTATCCCGCTCACAGTGCGTCAAGAATAAAATCCCAAAAACGATTAGAACTAAAAAACGCGCCTTCATGTGTGCTCCTCTCCATTTTTAACCAGTTTTAATCTAGTCATTTTGGTGATGCATTCTATATTTTAATGATCAAATGTGTCGCACAGTTGAGGTGCGACACATTTGATCGGCCTCACTTTAAAATCACCATACGACGCGCCACACGTAACTCGCCCGCTTCAATCGAATAGATATACGATCCGGACGGCATGTCGCCGGCCTCAAAGAGAATAGAGTGTCTCCCGGCAGGCATCAATTGATGATCAAACAGAGCAGCGACCGGCTGACCGAGCAGATTGTAAACCGTGAGATTCACAACCTGGTCCGACGGCAGCGAAAACTCGATAGTCGTTGTCGGATTAAAGGGATTGGGATAGTTTTGTTTCAGCTCGAATGATTGTGGTCGATTCGATTTTTGCATCTCAACAAAAGTCAGGTCCTCGGCAATATTCAAATCAAAAATATCATTTGATGAAAACGGTTTGTGCAAAATAATCGTGGCAACATCCCCTGGTTGAGGATTTCGTTTGGTCGTATCGATATACTCATCCGCCAGAGTAAACACCCAGGTATGATTGCGAGCATCATCAACAAAGATGATCTGGTCGGCACGAGTCCTGTCAGTAAATCCTGTAAACATACCTTCCTCATTCGGAAGGCAATCTCGTTCATAAAATCCAAAATCAATGTATTTGCTTGTCGTTAAATTTTTCGCCTTAAAATTTACTGGTGACAGAGGCAAAATTCTGGTCGGGGTTAGCGGACACTCGAACGATGAATCGACACCGATGTCTGAAAACTCAATCTGGTAATCCGCTGCTTCGGCGTAACCGTGTGTATCAGAATACTCGAAAATAGAAAATTCAAAATTATATATCTGAGGATCATTCCAACCGGATAATAAGTCATTCACGGAATAACCATCAGGATTATCAAAAGTGATATACAATCCCTGGATACGATAGGCAAGCACTTCTCCCGTTTCATTATCGAAAAGTGGAGCATCTATAATGACGTCCTGTTGCGCTGTTGTATCCCGTAAAGAAAATGTTACAGTTTTTCTATTACCGTTATCCATTGCCGAATCTTGAAATGTAAATCGATAAACATGATCTTTTTGCACCAATAAATTATCAACAACCAGGACATGAATACTTCCTGTTGCCTGGCCTTGAACGTGTCTCGCCTTGCCGCTTTCTGTTGATAACGACCTGGATACATCTTGTAAGATTTGAGCATTGACAGAGACACTGGTGAAAATCCATAGTAAACTAAAGAACTTTCCATAAAACTTCACTTCAACCTCCTTCCTTGCACTCCAACAGATGAAGTGCTCCAGGTGATATGATGGCTTTGACAGGCATTACAGTCCCCTCGCCAAGCCAATATCAGCCAGTTCATTCAATGTAATTACTCCCATTACCCTTTGAAATGAACACAAAAAATACAGCATACCCGGCGGCGCACGATTCATGTCACACTGAAAGTTTAAA
>CAYSNA010000107.1:0-1769 GCA_964432185.1 uncultured Cytophagia bacterium | reverse complement strand
GGATATCCACCACATTTTGTGTGTCCCTTAGGGATTGGGCCTGAAGCGAAAAAGCCAGCAACGACGCCAAAACACCAAGAATTGATTTCATAGGTTACTCCCTCGATTGGTTCTAATTGTAGTTGATTAAAACAAAACGAGCAAGCACCCGGCGGCGCACGATTCATGTCACACTGAAAGTTTAAAAAATGAAGTTTTGGTTAGTAGCAAAAAGCGGGAGGTTTTAATCCTGATTTGGTCATCGGATATTTTATAAAAGAAACTGCGGCGCGAGGTAAAAGTTCCGACGGCGGCACAATTAATTTAAAAATTTTATCCATCGAGCCCCAACATAAAAATGGCCCCGGCTGAGTGAGGGCCGGAGCCATATCGCATTAAGGAAGCATGCTGAAAAGATAAAATTTCACATTGATTGCTTTATTTTTTCGAACACACAATCAACCGCGCCATAATGATGCCGTCGATGGCTTTAATTTTTTCAAGGTCAGTTTCGGCAAACTCGCCGTCAATATCGATAATATTGTACGCATAGTCGCCTTCCTGGCGGTTGAGCATATTGGCAATATTGACGCCTTTTTCCGCCAACATGCCGGTGATTTTCCCGACCATTTTCGGAATATTTTTATTGATAATCACCAGACGAACCTGGCTGGTGAACGGCAGATAACAGTCCGGAAAATTGACGCAATGTTTCAAATTGCCGCATTCGAGGAAATCCTTGAGTTGCTGCGACGCCATCATCGCGCAGTTATCTTCCGCTTCCGGCGTTGAGGCGCCGAGGTGCGGAATGCTGATGACATTGTCCATTTGCAGCAGTTCTTCATCCGGGAAATCCGTAACATAACAGCTTACGGTACCGTCGGCAATAGCTTCTTTCAGATCAGCATTATTCACCAGGCCGTTGCGGGCAAAGTTGAGAATGCGCACGCCTTTTTTCATCAACGCAAATTTTTCCTTGTTGATCATGCCCTTGGTTTCGTCGGTCAGCGGGGCGTGAATTGAAATATAATCCGCATTGGCAATAAGATCATCCAGCGACACGGCTTTTTTGGTGGCGCGCGCCAGTTCCCATGCATTTTCAACGGAAATGAATGGATCGTATCCTCGCACGCTCATGCCAAGGGCCGCCGCGTCATTGGCGACCATGACGCCGATGGCGCCGAGCCCAATGACGCCGAGCGTCTTGCCCTTGATCTCCGGGCCGCCAAATTGGGACTTGCCTTTTTCAATCAACTTGGGAACCTGGTCGCCTTGACCAATCAGGGTTTTGGCCCAGCCGATGCCTTCGATCACTTTTCGTGACGACAAAAATAGTCCGGCCAGCACCAACTCCTTCACGCCGTTCGCATTGGCGCCAGGGGTATTAAAAACAACAATGCCTTTTTCGGTGCATTTGTCAATTGGAATATTATTAACGCCCGCGCCGGCACGCGCCACCGCTTTGAGCGAGTTCGGCAGCTCCATGTCGTGCATGTTAAAGCTGCGCAGAATGATGCCGTCGGGATTGGCAATTTCCGAGGAAATTTCATAATCGGCGCGTGGCAGCACTTCAAGTCCAATAGGCGAAATTTTATTAAGTGTTTTTATTTTGTACATGATGATCTCCACGTATTAAAAGTCGTGTACTATTCATAAGATTTTCAACGCGGAGCTCTCAGAGAACGCCGAGAAAATCTTTTGTTTCCTCCGCGAACTTTGCGGTCTCTGCGTTTCGATTAATTTGGTAGATTTTATTTATGATGCATTCGTAAAAAGTCCGAAAAGTCATT
>CAYSNA010000106.1:0-13777 GCA_964432185.1 uncultured Cytophagia bacterium | reverse complement strand
GCCAAGCTCATCCAACAGCACCAGGCTGTGCTCGGCCGCCTCGTCCAGGCTCTTTTAGCTGAAGACTTAGCATATTTCGAATCGCAGCTTCTCCGCCAGTACTTCATTTGAAAAAACCTTGTTACCGGTAAAAGAAATATCGCCAAAAGAATATTGCGGCCCTTCGTTCACCCAGATGTCGATATACATATCGTCGCGATCATCATTATAATACAGGCTGTCCTTCAGAACCTCGGCGTCACGATAACCTTCATTTTTATAAAACTCGGTGATTTTGAGCAGGTCTTCGTCATACTTGTCACGATCAAAATCGGCGCTGCGCCACCACTTGTCTTCTTTAATTTCTTCAAACTGTTTGCGAAGTTTTGCATCACTGAACGCTTTATTGCCAAAAAAGCGGATACGTTCAACCTGAACTTTTTTGCCCTCATCAAAGACAAAACGCACAATAACGCGGTTTGTATCCAGCTCTCCCGGTCGTTCTTCAACGTCAATATGCGCCAAAAGATGGCCTTTTTCTTTGTACTCGTCCATCAATTTGGCTTTTGAGCGGCTCAAGCCGGTAGGACTGATAATCTGCCCGGAGTAGTAATTGAGAACCTCGTTGATATCATCTTGCTTTAATTTTTTATTGCCTTGCAGTTCCACTTTTTCAAGGCGCGGATATTCTTCGACTTTGATGGTGAGGTAATAGCCGTCGCCGACCTGTCGATCAACGAGCAATTGAACATCGGAAAATAAATTGAGACGCCACAGCTTTTCGATCGCGTCCTGCACGCCTTCGGAGGAGAGCTCTGTGCCCTGCATAATACCGGATTGCATGCGGATCATATTAGCATCGGTCGTTTGATTTCCGGTGACAGAGACACCGAGCACTTGGATCGTGCGCCCTTGTGCAAAAACCAGAGTTGTCAGAAAAAAAAGTAAAAATGATATTTTTAAGGCGCCAAGTCGTGACATAAATAAAAGATCCTATGGTTTAAAAAGAGTTTGAAATTTAGGAAAATATCCACTCATAACAAAGCGAAATATCCCTTAAAACGGGAACCAATGACGCAACACAATACGTTTATCATCGCGGTTCTTGCCTTTCAACATCAAACTATCATAATCGTATTCGAGTTCCACTAATACTTGCGGAGCCAATTGATACTCAAGGCCGATAGTATGGTGTAAACCCAGGTGTTTCTCCTTGTAGCGGTAGCCCACGCCGGACTCGAGCTGGCCGGTATACTGCAGGAAAAAGCGATCGGCCAGGTATTTACCAACAATAATTTTGGTGCTCTCCAACAGGGCAAGGCGATTGTTCAATTCAATATTGTTGTTCAAATTAAACAGAATGATATTCTTCGTCAATTGCGAACTAAAACGGACATAATCGAGACCCAATGCTTGTTCCAGTTCGCGCTCAACCGGGCGGAACAGCGGGCGAAAGAGCAAATTATCCGTGCCCGACCCGATGGCCGCAATGGCGCTGCCCTGAAGATTATTGGCCGAATACCCGAGCGACGCCAACACCTGCGCTTCGGTGCTGCCGATATTTGGATTGTCGCTCGACAGTTTGAAGCGAATTTGATTAAAACGCGCCCGACCCTCTTCCTGTCGCACAATATCATCAACGGATTTTTTGTCCATTGTGTTATCAACCGTTTGCAGCGTCAGCACGATATTGGACGAAATGCCGAGCGAATCGGTTACCGTTGTTTTTGCGGTGCCGTACGCGACGGGGATTAAACTGCTGCGGTCAAAATCGACGCCAAATTGTTCAACGCGAAAGTTCATATCCAGATAATCAATAAAGCCTTTTGTTGAACGTATATGGCCATTGATGCGAAATGTTTCATTGACAAGCTGATCGGTAATCTCCAGGCCGCCAAAATTTTCATCAATTTTAAGATCAACATAAACCTCGTCAATGGCGCCGGGAAAATTTCGCACAAAACGCGTATTTTTGACCGGAACAACGAAAATATCCCATTTGAGGCTGCGCAGGAAATCCCTCACTTTGGGGGCTTGCGGGCGGGCAACTTCATAGAACGGATACATGACTTCAGTATCATACAAATTCAAGCGGCCGCGCAACGTCAAGGCATCGGCGGTGGCGCCAAAATAAAAGTGTTCGTTTTCTTCGCGTCCCAAAAGATCAATCGTTCCAAATTTTCCCGGTTCCATGAGCCCAACAAAATTGAGAGGCACTCCTTTTTCCGGCGTTTCAAGTATGAGAACGCCAAAATGAAAATCCGATTCGCCAATATGAATATTCTGCAACGGGCGGGCCGACGTCACATTTCTTGCCAAATCGTTACGGATTCGGAACGGCTTTGTTCCCATATTTCCTTCAAGCGAGACAAGATGCAAAAATTGCTCGCTCGGATCAAAAGTGATTTCGGCGTTCAAATCCGTGACCCTTGACACAACGGATTTGAAATCCAGCCCGGCGTCCTGAATCGTCAGATCAGCGGCCTGCAACTGCAACTTGCGGGGCGTCCCGCGAACTCGACTTTTTATTGAACACGAGCTATGGGCCGATTGAAAGAATGGCGACACATCATTCAAAATCTGTAAAAAATTCCCTTCGCCATCAATGTCGAGGTACAGCGAATCGGACGCATCAAACGGATAGGAGCCGGTGGCCAGCAATTCATAGGTATTGAAGCGGGACAGCCGGAATTTATCAATAAAGAGGGATGGCGGGCGAAACGCCTTCAACGTGCTGTCGGCGCCGAGTTTGAGCTCAACCTCATCAAAAGGAATATTGGCCAGCGCGCCATTTTTGATGCCGAGTACGCCATGTACATCCGGCGTTTGGGCAGGGCCGTCGATATGCACATCAACCAGCATTTTTCCCGTGAAAATCGAATCCTGTCCGGCAGCGCCTAAAAGATGCGCGGCATCAAAGCCGGCGCCTTTGATGTTAAAGTCAAGATCATCCTTTTTAAAATCATAATGTCCTTCTGCAAAAAGCAGCGTGGACTTGCCAAAGTTGAGGAGAAAACGGTGCAGATTAATGCTTGAAGAATCCATATTAAAGGAGACCAACGACTCGTACGGACCAACTTGATTATAGAGCAAATTTTGCCCGTGCAGAAAACCATCGAGCTGCGGCGCGGCTAGATGCCCGGCAATGTTGATGTCCAGATCAACCTGGCCGGCAAGCGCCGAATCACTGTCCGTGATCAGCCGGGTGATGTTAAATCCATTGGCGACAAACCTGCCGTTCAGGGCATTGTTCTGCTTAAAATCAATTGTGAGCGATGAGGTTACCTCATCTTCAATGTTCAGTTTGGAAATGTGTAACGCCGCATCATTTTTCTCAAAAACAAACTCGCCGCGTGTGGCAGCAGAAGACGACGGATACAAAATAAATCTGCCATCGGTTTTCAGCGAGCCAGTTTTACGCTTTAGCGTTGCATTGATCCCCAGCAACGGTTCATCGACCAGGCCGCCGGCCATTTTGACAACGTTGCCGTTCACAGTGAACTCTTTCAAATTACCGCTAACGGCAAGTGAAGAGCGCAGATGATCGGTGATATAATCTTCAGCCGGCAGCTCGCGCAGATAAAACAGCAGTTGTTCCGGTTGCTGGCAAACGGCATCGATAGCCGGCGGCGAAGAGCGCCAATCGATAAGCGAATTGATAAAAAATCCGTTGAGCTGGGGCTCTGTTCCCAGGGTCAGCATTTTATCGCGGTATTGCACATCCGCTTCGATGAACAAGGAATCCGCCGACTCGGATCGGATGTCCATATTCACATGGCCCTGCACGACCGGCTGTTTGAGCGTGCCGGAAATGACGCCGGCAAAATTTGTATTCAGAGCGACGGTCGAATCGAGATTAAGCGTGGAAATGAGCGGCTCACCCTGTCCGACAGCGGAAATACGGCCGAGGATGCGGTTTTCCTTTGACGTCAATTCCGCCAGCCCGCTCAAGGCAATTCTGTTGTCAAAGATATCGGCGGTACAACTGTCGATGCGCAGCACATCACCGTTGTACATGGCATCCGAATAAAAGTTTTTCAGAAAAATATCATCCAGCTTGATCGACCTGGAACGCACGTGTGAATTAATCTCAAGCTGATCCAGTGGACCACGGATGGTGCCATATAACCGGGTCGTGCCGCTTATTTTCGGCATCGCGGGAGGAAACAGCGTTGAAAATTTTCCGAGTTTAAACGTGGGGGATTCGACATAAAGATCGAGCAACGAATTGGTAAAATGCTCCAGGGAACCAGTGATCGAAACCGGCGAGTCATTCACCAACTGTCTCGATTCGCGAATAATTATTTTATCGTCTGTTAAGGAGAGCGAGGAAAAGCTTTCAGTCACGACAAGTTTGCCATTAAAAAGAGTGGCCTCGGCTCCTTCAACATTGAGCACTCCGGAGGCCGTATATCGTTTGGGTTGTTCCTGCCAGAAAATTTCAAGATTGCCGTGCAGCGCTCCGTTTGTGAGTTTTAGAATCTCCTCAGGAATGATGGGCATGCCGTGCTCAAGCTCATAGTCGGTCAGCGTCGCAAAAATGCGTGAAACGCGTTGCGTCTTAAAATCACCATATCCTTTTATTTGAATATTTTGTTTGGCGGAATTATAAAAGGCGCCATCGAGATGAATAAAGAGCGAATCATTTTTTTCGCGATAAATGCCGCCCTGAACCGAACGCACGATTCGTGTGGAGACGCTGTCATTTTCCGCATAAATAATTTCGCCGTCTTTGATGGAAATGTGGCTAAAGAGATTGATCTCTTTAAAATTCGGTGAAAACACCGCATAGGCATCAATGCCGTTGTGTTTCTTTTTGGTTTTGTGGTCGAGAGAATCAGGCGCGGCATGAATGGTAATGGTGGGCCCGATAAACAGGGCATCTTGCGAAATGTACTGCGGATCAAATCCGCGAACCAGTAAATTGAAAAAATTATAGCCGATACGCAAATCACGGATGTCGATCGACACGTCCTTTTTTGCATTGACAAAGCGCACGTCAAGGATGTGAATATTGCCAAAACTGACATGCACTTTGGAAATATGCAACTGGTCGCCGCCGATCGGGCGAAATTCCTGCAGAATAAAATCTTTGAGCTTATCATTGGCCTGAAGCAATCGCCAGCTTTCAAGAGAGACAAAAATAAAAGCCAGCATAAAGATAAAGGCGATCAAAGCCCATTTGCGTTTACGCACTCGAAAACCTTGACTTTATGACAAAAGTACAAAACAAAACGATCATTCCTCGCTTTTGTTCCCTGCACATTCTTCTTTTAGACAAGCCCGGCGCCATTTTGTTTACTCTCGCCGGTTCAGGGACCAGTTTTAATATAGCAATTTGTTGTCGAAATGCTTGTATAAATTCTCGGTAAATTTTTAAAATTTGGGATAAAAACCGGGCGCCTATTAGGTGTGTCAGAATTGTATTTGCTCGCTCACTTTGCCGAAACGGCGTTCGCGAGTTTGGTAGTTTTCAATGGCCTGGTAAAACTCTGCTTTTCCAAAATCCGGCCATAACGTGGGCGTGATGTACAGTTCGGCGTAGGCAATTTGCCAGAGCAAAAAATTGCTGATGCGTTGTTCGCCGCTGGTACGAATGATGAGATCGGGATCGCCGATCTCCGCGGTTTGCAAATGCGAGGCAAAATACGCCTCATCGATCTCGTTCGGATCAAGACGGCCGTTTTTGACATCCTCGGCAATTTTTTTAACAACGCCAATGATTTCCTGGCGGCTGCTGTAGCTGAGCGCCAGGTTCAACACAAGTCCGGTGTTCGAACTCAGTTTTTTGATGGTATTTTTGATGCCCATCCGCGGCGCATAGGGCAGAGTATCCACATTGCCAATGGTCATCAAGCGGACATTTTGCTTGTCGAGTTCATCAATCTCTTTTCGCAAAGTTTGCAAAAGCAGCGACATGAGCGCCGACACTTCTGTTTTTGGACGATTCCAGTTTTCGCTGGAAAACGTATAAAGCGTCACCGCTTTCACATCAATCTCACCGGCGGCTCGGACCACGGCACGCACGGAATCGATACCGGCTTTATGGCCTTCGGTTCGCGGCAAATCACGTTTTTTGGCCCAGCGTCCATTACCATCCATGATGATGCCGATATGCCTGGGGATGCCGCCGCGGCTCTTTATGCGCTCAATGATGTCTGTATGGTCGTCCTTCACGGTACACTCGAAAGCTTGGAATCAATTTGTTTTCACAGATTTACTATACAAAAAAAAGCCCCGAAAATTATCGGGGCATGATATGTCCAGCGTCTAAAGTCAGTAGTGCTTACTGAGCGTTTTGCAGTTCCTGAGATTTAGCCATGCATTCTTCAGCTTTTTCACGTTGATCGACGCGCAAGTAAGCGATGCCGAGGTTTTCCCAAATCTGCCATACGTTGGGATTAATTTCGCTCGCCTTGACAAGATAGGGAATAGCTTTTGCGTTCACGGCTTTGACCTCGTCGCGTTGTTCCGGGGTAACTTCTTCACCAGCTTCAATTTTATCATTTAATACAGATGCCAGATCGCCGGCCATGATCAAATAGGCTTGCCCAACCTGGCTGTTGGCGTCAAAATCTTCCGGATTATTTTTAATCACCTCATCATACAATTCAATGGCTTTTTCATATTCGCCTTTGTTTGAATAGAGGTTAGCCAGGTTGAATTTCAGATCGATCATATCCGGATTCTCAGAAACAACTTTTTCGTACAGGTCCATGGCTTTTTCATGCTCGCCTTTGTTCTGATAGGCGATGGCCAGGTTGGCGATGAAATCGGCGTCACTGGGATCGGTTTCGAGCGCACCGGTCAACAATTCGATAACGCCGTCCCAATCTGCCAGCTCAAAATAGGATAGAGCCAGGTTGTTGATGATGGTTTTATCATCAGGTTGAATTTCGAGCGCTTTTTTAAAATAAACAACGGCTGTTTCAAAGCTGTCGATATTAGCGTAGGTGGCAGCCAGGTTGACATAGCCTTCAACACGATCCGGAGAAATGAGATTTGCTGTTTGATAATTTTCAATAGCAGCTTCATATTCCCCAGCTTTTGTTTTGGACACACCGGCATTCAATTGGTTGACATAGTTCTTGTCAATGATGTTTTTGATTTGAGCTTCAAAAGTAGGAGCAATGGCCAACGATTTGTCAAACATCTCGTTCATTTTCTCCCAGTTGCGCTTTTCAGCCATGCCTTGTCCCAGCAAGAAATGAGCTTCAGCATCAGTGGGGTACATGTTGACAGCCATTTCAAGTTGTTCTATGGCTTTATCCCAGTTGTCTTGTTGAATATAGACTTTAGCAGAAGTTACTTCTTTGGTTTGGCAGGCCATAAATAAGATTGCCAAGCTCAGAATAACGACAGCCAAAACCATAAAACGCGATTTCATCGATGAGTCTCCTAATATATTATTCTTGGAAATAAATTTAAATTCAATAAATATACGTTTATCTCTAATTTTAATCAAGATTTATTTTAACCAGGCCGTTAACTTTTCCGCGTTCGGAAAACGCACAACTCCTTTCTCCGAAACAATGGCAGAGATGAATGTGTGCGGCGTCACGTCGAATGCCGGATTAAAAACCGGCACATCCTCCGGGGCAATGAACATATTACCAATTTTTCGAACTTCGTCTGCGTCTCTCTCTTCAATCGGGATGTCCTCCCCGCTCGCCAAATCAGCGTCAAAAGTCGATAATGGCGCGGCGACAATAAACGGAATTTTGTGCTCTTTCGCCAGAATGGACAAACCATACGTGCCGATTTTATTGGCCACATCACCGTTGCGCGCGATGCGATCCGCGCCAACAACGACGACATCGATCATCCCTTTTTTCATCGTATAGGCGGCCATGCTGTCGGTGATCAGCGTCACATCAATATTGTCGTCCATGAGCTCAAAGGTCGTGAGGCGAGCGCCCTGCAGCAGCGGTCGAGTTTCATCCGCGAAAACCTTAATTTTCTTTCCTTTTTCAATGGCCGAACGCACAATGCCGAGCGCCGTGCCGTGGCCGCCCGTGGCAAGCGCGCCGGCATTACAATGCGTTAGCACAGTCGAGCGAAACGGCAGCAGTTCCTGGCCGTGCTCGCCAATTTTGCGGCACCGGTCAATGTCATCCTGCATGATCGCCTGCGCCTGTTTTAACATGGCCTTTTTGACGTCCAGGAGCGGACGATTCAAATTCTGCGACATGGTTTTACGCATCTGTTCCAGTGCCCAGAACAAATTCTTGGCCGTCGGCCGCGTGGCTTTTAATTCCTCGATAGCGGTATTGGCGCGATTGAGAAAACCGGCGCGGTCAGCTTCGTCAGCATCCCAAACGGCCAGCACCACGCCAAACGCCGCCGCAATACCGATGGCCGGCGCCCCGCGCACGACGAGGGTCTTGATCGATGATACAATATGTTTATAATCGGAAATTTGCAATAATATCAGCTCATCCGGAAGTTTCGTCTGGTCTAAAAGTCGTACTTTTCCCTCATGCCAGGAAACGGCGTATAAATCATCCATAAATGCTCCTGTAACTCTATTTTAAAGGTGATAAAGAATTTTCTCAATGACATCAGCCGTGCGCCGGCTGGCCCCGACATTATGCATCACGTACTCTTTGGTCTGCGCGCCCAACTCGGCGATTTTTTCCGGTTCGTTCAACATCTCAAAAATCAACTTTTCAAACTCGTCCTTGCGGTGAATGGGAATGCCAATGCCGAGCTCGGTCATTACTTTCGCTTCGGGAGAATTGAGATGCGACGGCCCATAACAGACGACAGCGCCGTGCGCCGCCGGTTCCAACACGCTGTGCACGCCGGCGCCGAATCCGCCGCCCACATATGCCAGCGCAGCAAAAGTGTATAAATTCGCGAGCAACCCAATACTGTCGATGAGCAGCACGCGAGTGCCGTCAACCGGATTATTTTTATATGCGGACAAACGAACAGTCGGCACTCCGGCCTCTGCAAATATTTTTTCGAGATGCTGCAGATGGACATCTGAAATCTCATGCGGCGCAAGCACGAGCGCAAATTCGTCTTCCGCGGCAAGAGCCGCCAGGATGCCCGGCAGAATGACTTTTTCATCCTCCGGCCATGAACTGCCAACGACAAGGCATTTTTGACGCCGAAAAGAGAGTGACTTTAAAAAGTCAATTTTTTGTGTATCTGTCGCACGAGCATAAACGCGATCGTACCGTGTATCGCCGCATGTAACGATCTGCCGATGTCCCGGCAAAATGTGTTGCGACCATTCTTTGTTTAGGTCCGACACCACACAAATCGCAGTGAACGTAGAATAAATTTGAGCATAAAGCCCGCGCCAGCGTTTGGCCGCGCGAAAGCTTTTTTCCGAAAAACTGGCATCCACCAAAAGTGACGGGATGTTGTGCTTGCGCAATATCCACTGAAAATTCGGCCAGATATCATGCCGAACGATGATATGGATGGATGGATTGACCATGGCAATAAAGCGCGCGGAATGTCGATAGCGATCGATCGGCAAATACGTCGTAATGGTGCGATCCTGCTGATAATCCAGGTGCTTGTAAACGGACGGGGAAAACAGCGACACGACGATCCAGGCATCTGGAAAACGAGCCAACAGCTCTTCAATCAGCGGCACACCCTGTTCAAATTCGCCCATCGACGAAATGTGCATCCAGATGCGCCTGCTGCCGGCGGGAATCTGTTCAAGATCGTTGTGCAGTTTGTCAAATAAACCGCGCCGACCTTCCAGGGTCATTCTGATTTTGGCATTAAAAAATCCCGCTATCCGAAAAAGAAGATACAACGGGACGATGAAAAGATTATAGACAAGAAAAAATGTAAGCGTCATTCCATGACCGATGCGGTGCGCCTTGCGGCAGTGTGTTTATATATTAACGACCTGGCAGAACATTAAATATTTTCAATGATTCGTAATCTTTGCCGATGATAAGCTGAACATCAGCTTCGGATTGATTATCGCCCATCGGCACAACATCCTCAGTCTTCAGACCAATATCCTTGCGGAGTTTCTCAACCGCTTTTTCGTTTTGGCCGGGTTTCAGATTGATCAAAACCGAGTATTCATAATTCCAATGCTCGGCGTTGCCTTTGCCGATCACCTGGTAATTTTGATACGTCAAATTATTGGAAAACTTGGTGGCGATGCCGTTGACGCCGCAGCCATTCAAGACTTCAATCGTCAGCGGTTGAATATCCTCCACTTCAATGGAGGCATCAACTGTCTTTTGAAAAAGCTTGTGCGCCGACGAAATGATCAGCACGCTGTTGACAAACACGAGCAAATAGATGGCCAAGGTCGATGGTTTGATGTTCAATCCAATCAAAGACACCGGCGTTTTTTTCCGTGCTGTACTTTTTCGGGTATTACTTTTTGTAGTGCCTCGACTCACAACAGTTCCCCTTTACAATGGGCTCTCAATTCTCTTCTATTCGTCAAACAGATCCATCATACCCGGGCGATGCATCATATAGTAGCCGGGGTAAGAGCTGCTGTACGGTGTGTTGCGAAAATCAAACTGGATGATCGTATTGTCCGTTGGTTTGTAGGTCAACTGCGCGCCGGATACAAACATGCCGTTTTGCAAAATTGATGCAGTGCCGTTCTGTCCCATGCCGCCAAACGGATTGTGCGCCATGCCAAGTTGCAGCGACACCGTGAGCGGAATGGAGAATTGATACGACATGGTATTCAGATACAAACCTTGCGTCACACCTTTGCCGCCGATACTCATATAATTCATCGAGTATGAGTGCGACATGGAAAAACGCGACATATCAATACCCAGAATTCCGAATTGACCCTGATCTGTTTTCAAGCGATCAGCAAAGTCCATCGGCCTGGCTTGAGTTTTGAACTGGGCCATCACACTCAGAGGAAGTAGAATGATCAAAAAAACCAAAATTATATTTCGCATTCTTTATTCCTTTACAACTATCCTACATCTTAACAAAAAAATAGTAAAAATATTCTCATTGTCAATAACTATTTAAACTCAAAGAGGATAGGGCAAAAAAAATCCGCATGGCAGTGCGGACCTTTTTTAGAATCGTCCTGAAATTGTAAAACGATTCAGTGCACCGAGCGCTCCGAGACTCGAATACGAGTAATCGAAATTTATATTTTTCCAGAGAAAACCAACACCGATGGCCGCGCCCGCCAGCGTATCCTTGGACGAGTCGACATCGAGATCGCGGCCGAACGAGTCATAGCCGAGGCGCAGGAATACATTTGGCGTCAACGTAAATTCACCACCGAGGGCAAAATACCACGGTTCGTCATTGTATTTATACAGATTCAAGCCAAGGAGCAACGGCAAATGCGCCAAGCGTTTTGACACCCCAGCGCGAAACTGCATGGGCAGCGGATCTTTTTCATCGACAAACGCGCTGATGGTCGTACCGAGATTGGAGAATCCGAGCGCAAAAATGAGTTCCTGATCCGGGATCATGTACATAACACCGATATCGGCCGCGATAGCGCTCGCAGTATAATTATCGATCATACCTTGAACGTATTTGACACTGCCGCCGACCAGGAGATTCTCCATTGCCACGAGACCGTAGGATCCGGCAATGGAAAAATAATTTGAGCCAAATGTGCCGTCTTCCACACCGTTAATGTCGGTTCGGGTAATATCGCCATAGTCGCGATACAGCACAGAAACGCCGATGTTGCCCGGGCCGACCTTGGGGTGAACATAACCGAGGAATCCGGAATTAATATCCAACAAATCATCATGGAAAGAAAAGGAAGCAGATTTTTGTCCGAGCACGGCAATGCCCGCCGGATTATAAAACAGCGCATTCACATCATTGGGAACCGCTAAAAACGCGCCGGCCATGCCGGCGGCGCGAGCGCCAACCTGCATTTTTAAGAATTGAAAACCTGATGTGCCGGGAGAATACGCAAAGAGAGGAACCGCAACAAAGACAAAAAGCAAAATGACGACAAGTCTTTTCATGGGCACGCTTGATCCTTTTAAATAAAAAAAGAGCCACCTGTCGGAATCGAACCGACGACCTGCTCATTACGAGTGAGCCGCTCTACCGACTGAGCTAAGGTGGCTTTTTAAGCTGACAAATTTAGTAAAATCGATTTAGAGAATCAAGAAAAAATAAAATCTTTTCCAATAAAACAGAGCGGTCCTCGTTGACAAATGAAACGCGCCAAGCCGGAATTCGATCCATATTTTTTTGACTATTTTGGGCGATAATCAACAGAATCCTGAAAGCCAAACAACAAACGTGAGCCAGGCGATAAAACATCTTTTTACGGCTCTTTGAGTATGTGCGCCTTTGTGTGGTGTGGATTGTCCATCGCTTTTAAAATTAAACGAACGATATATCCAGCGAGGCGCCAACTTTTCGAATGTAATCCGCCGCCTGCTTGTAGTCCTCGGCGGTGTTCAGATGCTCGATCATCAACGTGACGTCACTCGGCAGTTTGGTCTGCTCGGTTAAAAAAGTTGCGTAATCAAAAGAACCCGTGCCGGGCACCACTTCTTCAATTTGCACAACCGACGTATCCCGCATAATTAGATCCTTGGCGTGCACGCTTTTGATGTACGGTCCAAGTTTTTTGAATGCCTCTTTGATGAGCGAGGTATTGTCGTAAAACGTGTGCGGACTGTTGACCATGTTCGTCGGATCAAGATGACAGGCGAATTGTGTGCGATCAATCGCGTGAATGAGTTTGAGATAGGAATCCGGTGATTCTGGCCAGGTGAACGGCATGGTTTCCAGCGTGTAAAAGGTGCGCGTTGGTTTGACCTCGTCAATGATTTTGCGCACGGTTTCGACGATCATATCAAACGTCTCGGCGCTGAGATTGTCTTTATGCGGTCCGGCCCAATTGCTCTCACTGCGCGAGCCCGCAATATTGACGCAGCAGTTGGCGCCGATTTCATCCGCAAGCGCGAGGCCCTCTATATTTTTTGTGAAGGCTTCCTTGCGCTCCTTGTCATTGGCGCTCAGCGGATTGCTCCACGCGCCAACTTCGCCGATGATCAGATTCGCTTCTTTGGCCGCTTTGACATAAGCTTGTTTTAATTCTGATGGATCCGAAAAGTTAACCGGGCAATACGCCGCGCCATAGCCAAGATCGCGGTGCGCCTGCGCCCATTTGACTGGATCGTCAAATTTGCCGTAGACCGGTGCGCCCAGGCGAACGGCATTTTTCTGTGCAGCCATAGCGATGGGCAAAGCAGCCATTGCAGCCGCCCCGGCAACCATGGTTTTGTTGAACTGACGTCTGGATTGTGAAGGATTCATAATGACCTCAAAAATTATTCCTATGATGAAACGTGCGACGCACCTTGGAGATGCGTCGCACATTGTCTACCTATCGAATCAACACCGCTTTTTTGACTTCAACAAAATTGCCGGCTTGAATGCGATACAGATACATACCGGACGAAACCTGCTGGCCGGCGTTATCCAATCCTTTCCACAAAAGCGAATAAAAGCCGGGCTGAAATGTTCGATCGGACAGCGTATAAACTTCCCGACCGAGAATATTATAAATTTCAATGGACACGTCGCATGTTTTCGGCACCTGAAATTCAATCGTGGTGCTCGGATTAAACGGATTGGGATAATTCTGCATCAACTTGAATTCTTGCGGCACCTGCGGCAGCTCGTCTTCAACCTCGGTCGGCTCATAATCGCCAACCAGCGTGCTGATGCTGTACGCCGGCAGAATAAACAACTGGCCGCCGCTCACCGGATCGCCATACTCAAAATTGCGATTATTTGATGTGGTGATAAAGTCATACGTTGTCGGCAGGTTGTGTCCATTCAA
>CAYSNA010000105.1:0-13943 GCA_964432185.1 uncultured Cytophagia bacterium | reverse complement strand
ATTGCTTTTACGATATGTACGGCGCCATTCCGGTGGCCAACGGCGTGTGGCCGAGCGGCATGAAAAAATCGAGCCGCTGCGCAGGTTGAGGCGATGTTAGCCCTCACCCCGCTCATCTCGTTTGACTGCCGACAGAATATCATCGAGCATAAAATAAAAAAGCTTGCCGAATCTTCGGCAAGCTCTGCTATCATTTCCCTTTTTTGAGATACTTTAGATATTCGCTGTCGGTGCTCAAGATAAGCGTACTGGTCGAATCGATCGTTGCTCGATAACTGTCAAGTGTTTGCAGCAGCGAGTAGAACTCGGGATCGCGCGAAAAGGCGTTTGCATAAATTTGCGTCGCTTCCGCATCGGCGCGGCCTTTAATTTCTTGCGCCGTACGATAGGCTTCCGACTCAATTTGGTTCAGCTCTTTTTGCATCTTGCCTTCGATCTGCGCTTTTCGTCCCAAACCTTCGGAACGATAAAGCTGCGCAATCCGGCGGCGCTCGGAAATCATCCGGTCAAACACTTTTTCCCGCACTTCATTATTATAGTTCACCTGTTTGATGCGAATATCCATCACTTCAATACCGTATTGCGGCACAATTTTTTGCACTTCTAACAAAATGGCATCGGTTATGGCGAGACGACCGAGCTGGATTTTCAGCGAGTCGGCACTTGCGTCCGTACTGGTTTCACCTTCGGTCGAAATTTCCATTTCGCGATTTGAACTGCGCACAACCTCAATGAGTACGTTTTTACTGATATAGTCGCGGGTGATGCCGTCAATAATATCATCCAGTCGGCTTTGCGCCTTGAGTTCATTACTCACCGATTGATAATATTTCAACGGATCAACAATGCGCCAGCGGGCAAAGGTATCGACCAACAGATAACGCTTGTCCGACGTGGGAATTTCATTTTGATTGCCATCCCATTCCATGATGCGCTTTTCGAAAAAGATCGCCTTATGGATGAAGGGCAGTTTAAGTTTTAGACCGGCGGTTGTGATCGGTTCGCCGCGCGGTTCGCCAAACATGGTGATGATGACCTGCTCGGTTTCATCCACAGTGTAAAATGATTGTGAGATAATAATGAGCAGCAGAAAAAGCAGCGCCAAAAGTCCGGTTATTTTGGGATTTCTCATTTGGCACCTCCTTGCAGTTGCAGTAACGGCAGAAATGATTTAAGGTCTTCATCAACAATGTACTTTTTATCCAATTTGGGAAGAACCTCCTGCATCATTTCCAAATAGAGGCGGCGCTGGGTCACGTCTTTGGCTTTGCTGTATTCACGCCAGACGGCAATAAATTTATCCGCATCACCTTTGGCACGATTGATACGATTGGTCGCGTAGCCTTCGGCTTCGAGAACTTGCTGCTCCGCCTGGCCTTTGGCTTTCGGAATGGCGCTGTTGTAGGCCTGCAGCGCCTCGTTGACGATACGCTCTTTTTCCTGCTCGGCTTCGTTCACTTCATTAAAAGCCGGCTGCACTTTTTCCGGCGGATTCACATCCTGCAAATTGACCGTAATGACGTCAATGCCGGTCTCATATTCATCGAGCAATGCCTGCATCAAATCTTTCACCTCCGGCGCGATATTTTGCCGGCGTACGGTGATGACTTCATCAACGCTGTTGTCGCCCACGACCTGACGCATGATGGATTCGGAGACATAACGAATCGTGCGTTCGACATTTCGGACTTTGAACAGATACAATTCCGGATCTTTGATACGATACTGCACAATCCATTCGACGAGCGCGGCATTCAAATCGCCGGTGAGCATGAGCGATTCGGTGCTAAAATCCGCGTTCGAATATTCGGTGCGTACGCCGGCGCTCACCGTACGAAAACCAAACTCTTCCTTAAATACACGCTGTACTTTAACTTTTGTCACCTTGTCGATGCCCCAGGGCAGTTTGAAATTTAATCCCGGTTCGGTGTTGGTGTGGTGTTTGCCAAATCGCTGCACCACGCCGACCTCATCGGCATCGACCGTATAGACGGAGGAGAACACAATCCAAAGCAAAAGAATGGCCAGGGCGCCGTAAATAATAATATTGCGCTCCGGCATCATCACTTCAATCTGTTCACCGCCGATGTTGATATAACGTTTCTTCATGATCGTTCTATCCTTTCGGTTGGTTTTGAACGTATCAGATTAAACACTCATTTTTTTGAATTATTCTCAAATGATTTGAAAATCCCAGGTCCATGATCAGTTACTTTTTCATGTACCTTGAGTCGAACGTGCCAGGTTAAATGATCTAAGTGGATCACGACAACTCGTACGCTAACCGTCTTGATGGTCAAGGTCATTCTCTGGTAAAATTAGAAAGGCGAGTTGACCTCGCCTCTTCATCTAAATCTCTGTGCCGTCCGGAATCACAGCATTTTTGAGAATGATGACAATGCCGTCCCGGATATACCAGCCTTCGTCTTCATGCGATTCGTCATCAATGACGCCGTTTTTGTTGAGAATTTTGACGTTTCGTCCGATACGCGCATTTTTATCGACAATCGCTTTTCGGATGATTGTATTCTTGCCGATACCGGTTGGAACGATGCCGGCTTCGTCATCTTCAAGCCGCTCATCCAGCGTTTGGTAATAATCGCGACCCATGATGAGCGAATCATGAATTTCCACCCCTTCCTCAATAAAGGAGCGAACACCAAGAACCGAGTGAGAAATTTTTGCTTTATTGATGATCGATCCTTCGGCGATCATGGATTCCACAATATCCGAATTGACGAATTTGCACGGCGGCAAAAATCGTTGGCGCGTATAAATTGGCGCGTTGCGATCGTAAAAGGAAAACGCCGGTTTGGGATATTTGACCAGCCCCATATTCGCTTCGTAAAATGCGCCGATGGTACCGATGTCTTCCCAGTAATCATTAAAAAGAAAGGTTTTTACTTTAAATTCACTGATGGCCGCCGGAATGATCTCCTTGCCAAAATCTTTCTGATCGGGATCGCGGTTCAACAGTTCGCGCATGGCGCCGCGTTTAAACGCATAAATACCCATGGAAGCGATGTAGGGGCGCCGCGCGGCGTCCTTGGCATCAAGACCAAGGATCGTCGTATCGACCGCCATCTCTTTGAGCGCATCGCCTTTGGGTTTTTCGCGGAATTCGATGACATTGTTGTTATCGTCAATTTTAATCAAGCCAAAATCGCTGGCTTTTTCTTCCTCAACAGCAATGACCGGAATGGTAAGATCCGCATTTTCATCCCGGTGGTATTCGATGAATTGCCGGTAATCCATACGATAAAGATGATCGCCCGACAAGACGAGGTATTCTTTCATATTATAATTTTGCACATAGGCCATAGCGCGACGCACCGCATCGGCGGTGCCCTGGAACCAGGCTTCGCTCTCCTGGGTTTGCTGCGCCGCAAGCACTTCAACAAAACCCTCGGCAAACGGCCCAAAGTTGTAGGTCAAACTAATATGGCGATTGAGCGATGCCGAATTGAATTGCGTCAGCACGTAAATTTTTTGAATGCCGGAATTAATGCAATTACTGATTGGAATGTCTATGAGACGATATTTACCCGCAATTGGAACAGCCGGCTTGGCTCGCATTCGCGTCAGGGGATAAAGCCGGGATCCCTTTCCGCCGCCTAAAATGATGGATAAAACTGTACGCATGTCTCTCTCCCTTGAATACGGTGGTCATCGTCATGTCGACGGATTCAATGAATGGTCCCATTCGGCAATAAAAGCTTCATAGGCCGCGATGGTGGCTTGTTGAACAATATCCTGCAAGGTACCACGACCAATAAAGTCATTGCCATCATTGATGTACTCGGTATGCAATAGTCGCCTGCACTCGTCGAGATCAAAACTCTTGTCTAGTCGTCGCCGCATGGTCAACTGGGCGGTGATGGCGTCGAACGTCTCCTGGTACTGTTTTTCTTTCAGATCACTCATACTTTTCATATCGACACGGATCAGATCTGATATTAATATAATCTTCGGATTTGAAAAACCAACATTTTTCTCAATTTTTACAAGGATTTAACATGGAATTTTTCGCTACTCGTTTTTCCCGAATTCGACATGTCCCGTAATCCACAGCGCTTTGAATTTTTTCACATTGCGCCGCTGTGAAGAAAAGGCGTCAATAAAAAAAGCCGCTGTAAAAGCGGCTTTAATTTAATAATTGGGATCAATCCAGCGCGTCCAATCCGGATCGTACAACTCGCCTCGTGCAGTCGAGTGCACCAGTTCAAGATCTTGCATGCCGCGCTTGTCGACAAAAATGAACTGCACACCGCCCTGGATAGCATAATAATTCCAATAGTGATATTCTTTTGCATCGCTGCTGCCGGGGAAACGTTCAATTTCGTCCGGCCTGCCGTAGAGCAGCATAATACGGCCGCGGTCGCTGCGCCACCCCTCGCGGAACGTGCCGCGGAACATCTGGTTGACGAGTTGGAGGCGACCAAAATATTCGCTCTTGTATTCATTTTCCGGGGTACCGGGAGAAGGATCACGACTGGCCCAAAATTCCTTGATAAATTCACGTTTACCTTCAAGATTGAGCTTTTTCCAGGTTCTCGTCTCGTCGCGTTCGGCAATGTATTGCGCCTGATCGAATTCCAAATCGAGCTCTTCCTCGGTCAACGTATCATACCGGCTGGCATCAAGACCGGGGCTGCCTTCGCCGGTTTGCGTTTCCACCTTTTGGAAGGCGGCGCCGCCCTCGGCAAAATCGCCCTGGCGGTAGACAAAAAATTTGCGGCTGGTGGAGGAGGTCGCGCCGGTTTCGTGATCCGTCACCGTCGTTTCCAACGTGTAGGTTCCGGAGACAAGGGTCACGACATTCAAATTATTGACCGCCACCGAAGACGATCCCGGTTTGGTGCGAGTCCGATCCGGATATTTTTTTACCTCATGACCGTCAGTATCGAGCACTCGATAAGACATGGTGTATTTTTGCCCGTCTTCGGACGTAGCGGCAGACAGATTATAAATTTCCGTATACGCATAGAGCATGGGAACGCCGATGCCGTACAGTCCACTGGGATTCGGCATCACTTTATAACCATTTTTGGTAAAGGCGCTTTGGCTGTCGTCATGCTCAATCGTTGTGGCCATTTGCGTGTCGCTCATATTCAATTGATCGCCAAAATTAAAAGCATCAATCTCGAACTTTATACTTTGCGCCCGGCCATCGCCATACTTGTCGGTGATTTTCAACTCTAAAATATATTGGCCTTCCGGTACGACAAAATAGCTGATGATCGGAATGATCAGTCCCATTTGTTCCGCGGTGAGCTCAACCATCGTGTCGCGCGTGCGCCAGTTTTTGGCGTTGAGCAGGGAATCGCCTTGCATGATTTTCGATTCCACAATAAATTCGGCGGCATAGGTTCCATCGTCCTGCTTTTCATAGGAAAGAACGGCGCGCGCGATGGCGGCGGTATATTCAATATAAATGAGGGAATCCTGGGCGCGAAAGCGGTTCCAGTCGGCGGAAAACTCAAATTTTACCTGAGGCGGCGCGTCGGTTTCCAAGGTATCCGGCAGAGCGTCCTGCGCCCCGACGTTGAGCGACAATGCCACGAATAACAGAAATAAACATAAAAACGAGGTTTTCATAAGTGCTCCTCTCTGGCGAGAATTCTAGGCGGCGTATTCTTGGGCGGATTCAAACTTGACCGATACAACTTTGGAGACGCCTTCTTCCTGCATGGTCACACCGTAAAGTTGATCGGCGGCGCGCATGGTGAGTTTGTTGTGGCTCACGACGATAAACTGTGTTTGCCGGGCAAACTCTTGCAGGGCGCTGGCAAAACGCTGAACATTCTTGTCATCGAGCGGTGCATCCACCTCATCAAATATACAAAACGGGCTCGGCTTTACCAAATAAATTGCAAAGAGCAGCGATACGGCCGTCAGCGATTTCTCGCCGCCGGACAACAATTGCAATGACTGCGGTTTTTTGCCGCCGGGTGCGGCGTAGATATCGATATCCGCTTCGAGCGGATCATTGCCCTCGCGCAGCACCAGGCTGGCGCGGCCGCCTTCAAAAAATGATTTGAATACGTTGGCAAAATTCTTTTGCACATTTTCGAACGTTTCGAGAAATCGTTCGCGCGCCGTTTTGTTGATAATATCAATGGTCTCGGTTAAATTCTGCCGCGCTTTCATCAGATCGGCGCGTTGCGCCTGTAAAAAATCGGCTCGTTCTTTTTCCTGCTCGTATTCTTTTAGCGCCAGCAGATTGACCGGTCCGATATTCCGCAAGCGCTCTTTGATGTCATCAACCCGCGCACGCGTGCCTTCGACATCAAAGTCCTCCTGCGTGTGGTCACGTTTGAGCTGAACATTATATTCTTCCTTGATCCGCTCAACAAGATTTTCCTTGCGCATTTTCAATTCAGAGATGCGCAGCTCGATCGAGTGCACCGATTCGGACAAATGCTGATTCTCGCTACGAAGCGAGCGGATCAGTTTTTCCTGCTCATCAGCTCTGACATTGGTGTCGTACTGCTCGTCTTTAAGCTGATTCAAGTGCTCATCCAATTCGGTTTGCCGCAACTGGATTTCTTGAATGCGCTCCTGATATTCTTGATTGACCTCTTCCAGTTCTTCTACTTCTTTGGCAGCCCGGACATGCTCGGCATCCCGAACTTTAATCATGCGGTCGGTTTCGTTGATTTGGCTGCGCACCGAATCCGCTTCGCGCTGCGACGACTCAAACAGGCCGCGCGTTGTCGCCAGTTTCACCTGCCACTTTTGCACCTCTTCCGCGATCTGATTGAGCTCCAGTTCGAGACGGTTTTGCTCTTCCTGCTGTTCATAGAGTAAGGTGGAGAGTTCGGTGCGTTTGTCAATCAACGTCTGCGTATGGCTGTCCTGGGATTTTAAATTTTGTCCCAGTTGACTGACGCGTTCGAGCAGTTGGGCCTTTTCCGTTTCTTGCTGACTGATCGCCTCGCTCAGACTTTGTTCTTCATAAACGAGACGACCGAGAACAACGCGTTTTTCGCCCAGCTCTTTTTCAGTTTTTTTGATCTGCTCGGCGATGTCATTCACGTCGCGCTGCGCGTGTTGTTGATCCTGTTGGCGAGCAGTAATTTTAAGTTGACGTTGCTCGGTTTTTTCGTGCAACGTGGCAATTTCTTGCAGCATTTGATCGAGCTCTTCCTGGCGCCCGACGATATCGGATTGGCGTTTGCTGTGGCTGCCGCCGCGAATCAATCCCCAGTGCCCGAGCACTTCGCCGGTCAGCGTCACCAGGTTGACGCGATGCGGCGCCAGCATCTGGTAAATACGATTCGCTGTCTCCACATCCTGCACGACCAGATAATGGCCGAGAAGGGCGTGAATGATTTGAGCATAGCGATCGTCGCAACGAACAATTTCATCCGCCCAGCCAATGACGCCAAGATCATCGACCTCGGGATGTTCTTCGTAATGAATCTGCATGGAATCGAGCGGCAAAAACGACACAACGCCCTTGCGATCCTGTTGCAGCAAATTGATGCCGGCATAGGCGGCATTGGCATCCGAGACGATCAAATAGGTGGCCGCCTCGCCCAGAGCGGCGGAGATGGCCGTACGATGCTGCTGCTGGACATTCAACACATTGGCCACGGCGCCTTCGGATTTAAAGGCGTCCGACGGATGCGTTGCCAAAAAGCGAACGCCCGTGGGATAGTCCTGATAATTTTCCAAAACCTTGCGGATCATGGCGGCGTTGTTTTCGAGGACTTCGATGCGGTTTTTGTCCTGCAGCTCGGCTTTGTTGAGGCGTTCCAGAGCCAGTTTGTTTTCTTCAACTCGATGAGACGCAGCTTCGAACTGTCCGTGCAAAACCCCGAGTGCGGCGGCTGTGGCCTCTTCATCCTGACGCGCCCGAATGAGTTCCGCGGTCAACTCGGCAGCGCGTTTTTGATAATTCTCGATTTCCTGCTCAATCTGCTCCAGGCGCTGGCTCAAGTTTTCTTCGGTGGCGCGTAATCGTTCGCCTTCATTTTGCTTTTTTGACAGCTCTTCACGGTAAAACAGCAACTCGGCTTCAGTCTCTTTGGCCTGCGCGCGCTTGCCTTCAAACGTTTTGCGGCTGTCCTGAAATTTCTGATTCGTCACCTCATATTCGGCCTGTGCGGCTTCAAGCTGACGTTTGGCCTCTTTGGTCGCATAGGTCGCTTCATCAAGCGCCTTTTCCAATTCCGATTGCCGTTCAAGAATGCCGGCGCGTTCGGTGACGTATCGCGCCTGCATTTCCTTCAAACTGCGAATGCGCTCGCTGTTGACCAGAACGCGCTCTTCAAATTTTTGGATATCGCGCGAGTTTTGGTTGTATATCGTCTGTTTTTCGGACAATTTCTTTTCAAGCTCGAGCAGTTTCCGGCGCAGCTCTTCATACTCCGCATCATACCTGGCAAGACTGGATGCCGCGGATTCGCGATCGTTCACCGACAGATCGAGGCGGCTTTGCAACGGTTCCAGTTCATTCAAAATCGTGGTAAAATCGCGCGTCGCCAGTTTCAGTTCAAGTTCCTTGAGTTCGCCGGCCAACGTCTGATAGCGCTGCGCTTTCGACACCTGCCGGTTAAGGCTGCGAACGTTTTTGTCCACTTCGGACATGATATCTTCAACGCGCACCAAATCTTTTTCGGTGGCCTCAAGCTTGCGAAAAGTCAGTTTGCGGCGTTGTTTGAATTTGGTGATGCCGGCGGCTTCTTCAAAAATTTTGCGGCGCTCTTCCGCTTCTCCGTTGAGGATTTTTTCAACTTGCGGCAGTTCGATGACCGAATAGGACTGGCCGGTGAGCCCGGTATCCATAAACAGGTCCATGATATCTTTGAGTCGGACGTGACTGCCGTTGAGCAGGTATTGGCTTTCGCCGGAACGGAACAGACGGCGGGTCACAACGACTTCGGCATAGTCGACCGGCAGGAGATTTTTGGTATTTTCAATACGAAGGGACACTTCGGCCATACCGACCGGTTTGGCGCTGCCGGAGCCGGCAAAAATGACATTCTCCATTTTATCGCCGCGGAGGACGCTGCTGCGCTGTTCACCCATGACCCAGCGAATGGCATCGACAATATTACTCTTGCCGCAGCCATTCGGGCCAACAATAGCCGTCATGCCGTCATGAAAAACGATATTGGTTTTTCTGGCAAAGGATTTGAATCCGACGATATTTAATTCAGCAAGCTTCAAGTTGTATTATGACTTTAATGAATAAAATAGGTCATCGCGAGGAGCGAATCGAGCGATCTCCTTAAAAAAGTTAACGACAGCAGGAGAATGCTTTTCCTGCCATGCGGCGGAATCGCAATGACTTTTGGGTTTTCTTATAAAAAAATCCGTTACAATAAAGCTGGGTAAAATACGACGCCAACAGTAAAAAAACAAGGTTAATTTAATCTGGAGCGATTCGTTTAACCAAACGCAACAAAGTTAATTTATTAAATATTTACCGCGATAGACTTTAAATCCGTTTAGAGTGATATACGCCAATTCCGGCGCCCGATCACCGTTTTTACGAATGGACGCGCAGCCCACCTCACCGGCTTTATTCACGGCGACAAACTTGTCGTTAAAATCACAATTCGCCGGGCCGCCGTTTATATCGATGATGCGCTGACAGGCGGCCTCACAGGCTTCCTGCGGTGATAAACCGTCGCGCATTTTTTCGACAACGAGAAAACTGCCGCAGGTGCGAATAACTTCCTCGCCACGGCCCGTAGCGCCGGCCGCGCCGACCTCGTTGTCAACATACAATCCGGCGCCGATGATTGGCGAATCGCCAACGCGCCCGGGAATTTTCCACGCCAATCCGCTGGTGGTGGTGATGCCGGCCACCTCACCGTTCGCATTGATGCCGAGAACATTGATGGTGCCCGTCGCTCGCTCGTTCGAATAATCGCCGCCGGTTGGCGGGAACCAGTCGTCCTTGTCGCTAAGGTTTTCCTTCCACTTGAGCCACTCAATGCGCGCGGCATCGGAGAGTAAATTTTCTTCTTTAAAACCGTGCATGATGGCAAACTTTTTCGCGCCCTGACCAACAAGGTGAATATGATCGGTGCGCTCCATCACTTTGCGGGCGACGGAACTTGGGGTTTTGATATTTTCCAGACAGGCGACCGAACCGCAATTATGCGTTGGGCCGTACATGATCGAGGCATCGAGCTGCACGACGCCGTTTTCGTTCGGGTAACCGCCATACCCGACGCTCATGTCCTCGGGATCGAGCTCAACAACGTTTGCCCCGGCTTCGATGGCATCCAGAATATTATTGGATTTTTGCAGGACATCCCACGCCGGTTCCAGAACCTTGCGCCCCCAGTCCTCGCCGCGACTGCACAGCACTATTGGCCACTTATTTTGGGCATAACTTTTTTTTGATGTAAGAATAGAAAAGGACGCACCAACGCCGGCCAGTTTCATAAAAAATCGTCGATCCATGGTGTTCATACTGTTCTCCTCACAGTCGCGATAAAATTTTATTGTCGCGCAAAGCCGCCAAGACGCAAAAGTAAAAACTAAAATTTGAAATAAAGACAATCAAAAAAACCAAAAACAATATTCTTTGCGGCTCTGCGGCTTTGCGCGACATTTGTTTTATGGATTTATCGAGGCAAAGATTTATCTACTTGACAACTTTCACCGCCTTGCCCGCCGCTTCAATCAACGGCTCCGCCGAAATCGGGCTGCCGACGGCCGCGCGCATCCAGGCATCCGGCGTAAGTTTGCCGAGCGTGCACATGCGCTGCATTTCCTCACCGAGATTTTTATCTTTGAGATATTGCTCGATCTGAAACATGATGATGTGGCCGAGCGAATAATCCGGCAGATACAATCCATACACGACCATATGCGAATAAATGCCGAGAATGATGGAATCCTTGACGCCCATAATTGGCGCCCAATATTCGTTCCACACCTCTTTGGAAATCTCGGTAACGGCGGTCTTTAATTCCGCCGGCGTGGCATTCGGATTTTCGTACATCCAGCGCCAGACGCGCATATCCACCAGTCCCACAGATGCAATTTCGCACGTTGACCAGAAATTGTCCAGCGCGCTGAGATGTTCCGCCATATCATTTTCTGTTTTCAGGCCGAGGACATCCAAATCGCGCGATTGAAAGACAAAAGCAAACGCTTCGGTGAACGCCGTGTTGGGCACACCGTTGAGCATGTAGTGATCCATTTTGTTGAGCGAAAAAACTTGCTCGGCATTGTGACCAAGCTCGTGAATGGCAATGTTATAGCCTTTGTATGTCATGCCGGTGTCCGGGATGCGCGTGCGTAGATGGGCGTTGTCCTCACGGCGCACCGCGCCGGAAGCATGTCCCGCACCGCGGGACGGATCGACGGTGATTTTGGATTCGAGAAATTCAGCCGTCTCTAAATCAAAGCCAAGCGATTGCAAAATGGTCGGCAGATCGTCCTGGAATGCTTGCACGGATGGGTAACGCTCGCCAACGATTTTGTCGAGTTTTGCTTCGTTCATGGTGCCGCGCGCTTTAAAGCCATCGTACCAAATATCGAACGGCTGCAGATCACGGCCAATTCTTTTGGAGATGAGCTTGCCGACATCTTTGGCCACCGGCGCTTTGAGCACAGCGGAAATCAGCGCTTCGAATTCAGCTTCAGGGATCTCGCGATCGCGCTGAAAACGACGATCCATTTTGGTCGGCAGGTGTGGATAATAGTCATCCAGGAGCTGTTCGGCTTTAAAGACGCTGAGCAGTTTATCGTAACGAACATCCGGTTCGCGGTCATATTTGATTTCGTTACCGTCTTTATAAAGTTTATTGTGATGCGGATCCCAGTCCACCGCATCGCTGTTGATCGCGGCCTGCGGAATATCTTGTGTGATGATATCCAACATCACGGCATAAATCATCTCCTGCTTGGCCAGACCGTTTTTATCCGCATAATGACTTTTTAATTCATCGCGCAATCCCCAATGGGTGATCAGTTTGAGGCCGTCCGGAAAAAGCCGCTCGCCGTTTTCCGTAACAAGATTGTGCATGACAATATTATAATTGGCGATGTAATCATCCGCCTGCACGTACACTTTGGCGAGTTCCTGCGACACCTCGGCCGGCACGCGCGATGAAAACACTTCGGCCAGGCGCGCTTTGGCCCACTGCGCACGATCCCAGTCATCGCCGCGCGTCAATTTTTCTTCCAATGTGGTTTTGGGGAAATTCAACAACACGACAAAGGCAATTTTCGTTTTGAACATATCATCCTGTATGTGCGCGTGTGGATCGTACTCGGCAAACAGGTAATCGACATCCAGCAACGGATTCATTTCAAGCTGCATGGGCATGGAGAGATCGCGGCCAACCTCATGCGCATGGCCCCACAAAATTTCAAAATTGCGCTCAAAACGGGCAAATGTCAGGTCAAGCTGTTGTGGATCGGTGATAAAATTGTCCAAGCAAAACTGCTCAAAGACCTCGGTCGTGCCGTCCTCATCGGTCCAAAAATCAGCGACCTGTTTGACGCCGGCAAGAATGCGTGCCTTATCGCCGGCATTGTGTTCGATGAGTTTGGCACTCACCTTGTTTATTACGGCTTGATTCACAACTCCTCCAAAGGATATCGCAACCATCACTAAAACAAAAAGTAAAGATTTCATACAGCCTCCAAAAATGGTACGCATTAATATAAAATTTTAGGCGGGGATTCAAAGCGAAAGGAGACAAAAAAGGCGCTCGTGGTGAGCGCCTCAAAATCAAGTCCAGGTTCCCTGGCCAATCAAATTTCCATCCTGATCGTATTCCCACCACTCGCCAGCGCCCGCGCTGTCCCATTGGTATTTCTGCTGTAACAACTCGGTATTGCCGATGGTGCTGATAATCTCCAGCGTGCCGGAGCGATCGCTGTTCACCAATCCGACAAACTTGCTGCCCGGCAGATACGCTTCGGCGATGACCTCAAAATGCAGCGTATCGTTTTCATCCAGCGACCAGGTATACTGGCCGAGCACAAGTTCCGTATTAGCTATATAGGCGAAAAATTTGCCGCTGCGCTCGTCCAGCCCTTGCTCGGCGCGAAAAGCGACAAAATTCTGATAGACGTTCTCGTCATCGCTGCCATTGTAAGAGACTTCCCAGGTATATTTTTCGGTGAGTTTTTTGATCACCACCGACACCTGAAGATCGCCATCCTTCCAATTGTACTCCCAGGGGCCGTCACCACTCGCTTTGTTGAGGGATGGCGGAACAAAATTGTTATTTAGCGTGGCGCCAAAGGCATTGGCGAGATTCATGTATAACACCACCGTTTGCGCGTGTTGATCGTTGGATTGCGGCATGGCGGGTGGAATTTCAATTTTGTGAATTTTAAACGTCGGCACATCGCTGGTGTCAGATGGACCCGTTGGCGACTTTTTATCATCTTTATCATCTTTGCTGCACCCGCTCAACACCAACAACGATCCGATAACAAAAAGGGCTAAAAATTTTCTCATTTCTTCTCCTGTCTATTTTTTTTAAAAGAACGCGGTCCAAACAGAATTGTCCCCAAACGCACCATGGTCGCGCCTTCTTCGATGGCAACGGTATAGCTGTCGCTCATGCCCATGGACAGGCACGTCATCGCCACATTTGGAATGTTCAACGCTGCGAGATGATCGAAAATTTCCTTTGTTTGGCGGAAGTACGGACGCAGCGCTTCGGCATCATCGAGCCACGGGCCCATGGTCATCAAACCGCGGATTCGGATGTGCGGCAGATCAGCCATGGCGCGAATCAACGGCTCAACCTCTTCCGGCGGCACCCCGGTTTTTCGAGCTTCCTTGCCGCTGTTCACTTCAATGAGCACATCCATCACCTTGCTTAAATTCTCACATTCCGTGTTGATGAGTTGAGCCAGCCGGATCGAATCGACCGTCTCGATCATGTCAAAAATCTGCGCGGCCTTTTTCACTTTGTTGGACTGCAGATGACCGATCATATGCCATTGCA